>NZ_JAPTFX010000100.1:0-16956 GCF_030985895.1 Stenotrophomonas sp. Sm6012
CTTCCCCATACCCCGCCGAATGGGTATACAGTCGACCCGTACCGGCATCGTGCCGGAATGAACCCTGGGAGGGGACCATGCGCAAGACCTTCAAGACCCTGCTGCTGGCGCTGCCGCTGTGCCTGGCCGCGCTCTCGGCGCAGGCCGCCGACGGCGCCGCCGGCCGCTGGAAGACCATCGACGACAAGACCGGCAAGGTGAAGTCGATCGTCGAGATCACCCAGGCCGCCAATGGCACCCTGACCGGCAAGGTGGTCGACATCCTGCACTCGGACAAGGGTCCCAACCCGGTCTGCGACGGCTGTGAAGGCGCCAACAAGAACAAGCCGGTGAAGGGCATGACCATCCTCTGGAACCTGAAGGCCGACGGCGCCAACAAGTGGTCCGGTGGCACCATCCTCGATCCCGCCAACGGCAAGACCTACAAGTCGAAGATGGAACTGCAGCCGGGTGGCACCAAGCTGGACGTGTCCGGCTGCATCGCCTTCATCTGCCGCGCGCAGACCTGGCAGCGCGAATAAACGCCCTGACCCGCCTCACCCCCGTGACCCGGCCCCGGCCGGGTCACCTCGTTGCGGGCATGCGATACTCTGCGGTTCCCCTCGGCTTCACCCCGCGACCATGACCCGTACCGCGCTCGTCACCACCGCCCTGCCCTACGCCAACGGCCCGCTGCACCTGGGCCACCTGGTCGGCTACATCCAGGCCGACATCTGGGTGCGTGCGCGGCGAATGAGCGGCGGCAAGGCCTGGTTCGTCTGCGCCGACGACACCCACGGCACGCCGATCATGCTGGCTGCGGAAAAGGCCGGAGTCACTCCGGAAACCTTCATCGCCAACATCCAGGCCAGCCACGAGCGTGACTTCGCCGCCTTCGGCGTGGCCTTCGACCACTACGACTCGACCAACTCGGCGGCCAACCAGGCGCTGACCGAGCAGTTCTACCTGAAACTCGAAGCGGCCGGCCACATCAGCCGCCGTTCGGTGGCGCAGTTCTACGACCCGGCCAAGGGCATGTTCCTGCCCGACCGCTACGTCAAGGGCATCTGCCCGAACTGCGGCAGCCCCGACCAGTACGGCGACAACTGCGAAGTGTGTGGCGCCACCTATGCGCCGACCGACCTGAAGGAACCGCGTTCGGTCATCTCCGGTGCCACGCCGGAAATGCGCGATTCGGAGCACTTCTTCTTCGAGGTCGGCCACTTCGACGCGTTCCTGCGCGACTGGCTGGCCGGCGACGTCGCCCTGCCGGGCGTCAAGGCCAAGCTGGGTGAGTGGCTCAATGCCGAAGGCGGCCTGCGCGCGTGGGACATCTCGCGCGACGCGCCGTACTTCGGCTTCCAGATTCCCGGCCAGCCGGGCAAGTACTTCTACGTCTGGCTGGACGCGCCGATCGGCTACCTGTCCAGCTTCCAGACCCTGTGCGGCAAGCTCGGCGAAGACTTCGAATCGCATCTGCGCGCCGGCACCGCCACCGAGCTGCACCACTTCATCGGCAAGGACATCGTCAACTTCCACGGGCTGTTCTGGCCGGCGGTGCTGCACGGTACCGGCCACCGCGCGCCGACCCGCCTGCACGTCAACGGCTACCTGACCGTGGACGGCGCCAAGATGAGCAAGTCGCGCGGCACCTTCGTGATGGCCCGCACCTTCCTCGACGCCGGCCTGGAACCGGAAGCACTGCGTTACTACTACGCGGCCAAGTCCGGCGGTGGCGTCGACGATCTCGACCTGAACCTGGGTGACTTCATCGCCCGCGTCAACGCCGACCTGGTCGGCAAGTTCGTCAACCTGGCCAGCCGCTGCGCAGGTTTCATCAGCAAGCGCTTCGACGGCCTGCTGGCCGCGCAGCTGCCCGATGCGGCGCAGTACCAGCGTTTCGTCGACGGCCTGGCGCCGATCCGCGAGGCCTACGAGCGCAACGACGCGGCGGCGGCGATCCGCCTGACCATGACCCTGGCCGACGAAGCCAACCGCTACATCGATGACGTCAAGCCGTGGGTGATCGCCAAGCAGGAAGGCGCCGACGCGCAGCTGCAGGCGGTGTGCAGCCAGGGCCTGAACCTGTTCCGCGTGCTGGTCACCGCGCTGAAGCCGGTGCTGCCGGCCACCGCCGCGCAGGCCGAGGCCTTCCTGGCTGCGCCGGCAAACGACTGGACCGACCTGGTGCAGCCGCTGCTGGGCCACCGCATCACCGACTACACCCCGCTGTTCACCCGTATCGACCCGAAGAAGATTGACGCCATGATCGACGCCTCCAAGGACACCCTGCAGCCGGCCGCCGCTGCCGCCCCCGCCGCCAAGACCGACGCCGCCAAACCGGCCGCACCGGCACCGGCCAAGGACGAAGCGAACAGCGCCGACGCACCGGCCTACATCGGCATCGATGATTTCGCCAAGCTCGACCTGCGCATCGGCAAGGTGCTGGTGTGCGAATTCGTGGACGGCTCGGACAAGCTGCTGCGCTTCGAACTGGATGCCGGCGAGCTGGGCAAGCGCCAGATCTTCTCCGGCATCCGCGGCAGCTACGGCGAGCCGGAGAAGCTGGTGGGCCGCAGCGTGGTGTTCATCGCCAACCTGGCCCCGCGCAAGATGCGCTTTGGCCTGAGCGAAGGCATGATCCTGTCGGCCGGTTTCGACGGCGGCGCGCTGGCGCTGCTGGACGCCGACAGCGGCGCGCAGCCGGGCATGCCGGTCCGCTGATGCCTGCAGCGGGCGTGGCCAGGCCGCGCCCGCCGGCAGCACCGGCCACGAGGGCAATGCGATGGGAGGCAAGGGAATGGAACTGGCGCTGTTCGACTTCGACCACACCGTGACCACCTGCGATACCTATGGCCGTTTCCTGCGCCGCGTGGCCACCGCCGAACAGCTGGCGCAGGCGTGGTGGAAGGTCGGCCCGTGGCTGGTGGCGTACAAGCTGAAACTGATCTCGGCCGAACGCATCCGCGCACGCGTCACCCGCCTGACCTTCAGCGACCGCCACAGCGACGACATCACCACGCTGGCCGCCGGCTTCTCGCGCGAATTCCTGCCCCAGGTGGTGCGCCCGGAAATGCTGGAGCAGATCCGCTGGCACAAGGAACAGCAGCACACCGTGGTGATCGTGTCCGGTTCGCTGGACCTGTACCTGAAGCCGTGGTGCGAGCAGCTGGGCCTGCAGTTGATCTGCAACCGGCTGGAGAGCCAGGACGGCCGCCTGACCGGTCGCTATGCCGGTGGCGACTGCGGCCCGCGCAAGGTCGAGCACATCCGTCGCCAGTTCGATCTGTCGCGTTACGTGCGCATCCATGCCTACGGCGACAGTTCCGAAGACAAGCCGATGCTGGCGCTGGCCCACGAACGCTGGTTCCGTGGCAAACCCCTGAAGTAACCCAACGCGCAGCCTTCGCCACGCATGAGCCTGACCCCGCCCCTGACCGAACGCCTCGACCGCCTGCTGCCGCAGACCCAATGCGGGCAATGCGGCTACGACGGCTGCCGCCCCTACGCGCAGGCGATGGCGCGCGGCGAGGCGGGCGTGGACCGCTGCCCACCGGGTGGCGACGCCGGCGCGCGTGCACTGGCCCAGGTGCTGGGCACACCGGCCATTCCGTTTGACCGCTCGCGCGGCGAGCACAAGGCCGCGCAGGTTGCGTTGATCGTGGAGGCCGACTGCATCGGCTGCACCAAATGCATCCAGGCCTGCCCGGTGGATGCCATCGTCGGCGGTGCCAAGTACATGCACACGGTCATCGCCGATCTGTGTACCGGCTGCGAGCTGTGCATTCCGCCGTGCCCGGTGGACTGCATCGAGCTGGTGCACCCGCAACAAGGCTGAGATCCCTTGTCCTGAGGAAAAGGGATCTGAGCCTGCACGACGGTTACGGCACTGCGGCCGTCACCACGATCTCGACCTTCCACTCGGCGTGGGCCAGCTTGGCTTCAAACGTGGCGCGGGCCGGGGTCGCGCCCTCGACCACCCACTCGTCCCACGCCTTGTTCATGCCATCGAAGTCGGCGATGTCGGCCAGGAACACTTCCGCGCGCAGCACGTGCTGGCGATCGCTGGCCACCAGCGCCAGCAGCTTGTCGATCTCCGCCAGCACCTGCCGGGTCTGACCGGTGATGTCCTGGCTGGTGTCTTCCGGAATCTGGCCGGAGAGGTAGGCGACCTTGTTGTACACGGTCATTTCGGACATGCGCGGTCCGACGTCGTAACGCTCCATCATGGGCGTGGCTCCTGCGGGTGATCAGGCCTGCATTGTCCTCCAAAGCGGTCAACGATGGGTGCACGCGGACGTACCGCGCAACGCCACTACCGGGCTCCGACACGCCCGCTGGTCAAATGCCCGCGACAGGCGCACGATGCGCCACGCCCGCGTTGACACCGCCCTCGCCCTTCCTGACGCACCCTTGCGCCGATGACCGAAACCACCGACCCCGCCACCGCTTCCTCCACCCCGGCATGGAAGCGGGTCCTTACCATCGTCATCCCGCTGCTGATCCTGGCGCTGGCGCTGCACGGCCTGGCCAACGAGTTCGATGAGAACGGCTACCGCGCCATCCGCCACGCCTTCCATCAACTCAGCGGCACGCAGATCGCGCTTACCGTCGTGCTGGGCCTGGCCAGCTACGCCTGCCTGATCGGCTTTGACGCCATCGGCCTGCGCCGCAGCGGCATCCGCGTGCATCCGGCACGCATCGGCATCACCGCATTCCTGGCACATACGCTGGGCCAGACCGTGGGCTTCGCCGCGCTGACCGGTGGTGCGGTGCGCCTGCGCGGTTACCGCACCGCCGGCCTGGACCTGGCGCAGATCGGCCAGGTGGTGCTGATGAGCACGCTCGGCTTCGTGTTCGGTGCCTGGCTGCTGATCAGCGTGGCGCTGTGCATGGAGCCTGAAGCCGCGGCGCTGGCACTGCCGCTGGATCCGGACGCGGTGCGCGTGGTCGGCATCATCGCGCTGTTCGCCTATCTGGCGATGCTGCTGCTGGTCGGCCGCGAAGGCCGCCAGTTCAGCGTGTTCGGGCATGGCCTGTGGCTGCCCGACCGCCGCACCATGATCGGCGTCACCGTGCTCAGCGTGATCGAACTGGTACTGGCCAGCGCCGCGTTCTACGTGCTGCTGCCGGACTCGACGCCCACCGGCCTGCCCGGCTTCGTCGGCCTGTACCTGGTTGCGGTGCTGGCCGGCCTGGTCTCGACCGTCCCCGCCGGCCTCGGCGTGTTCGAATGGAGCCTGCTGAAGCTGCTGCCGCAGGTTGCACCGGCGGCGGTGCTGGCCGCTGCGCTGATCTACCGCGTTACCTACTACGTGCTGCCGCTGGTGCTGGCCACCCTGCTCGCACTGGCGCCCGCGCTGCGGCAACCGTTGCAGGCCAGCGCCGGCGCCACCCGCGCCGGCTGGAACGCGCTGCGCCCCTGGCTGCCGCAGATCATCGCGCTTGCGGCGTTCAGCATCGGCGCGGCGCTGGTCATCGACGGCACGCTGCCGACCCCGCGTCGCCATCTGGTCAACGCCTCACTGCCCATCCTGGAAACCTCGCACCTGATCGGCAGCCTCAGCGGTGTCGCCCTGCTGCTGATCGGCCAGGGCCTGTCACGGCGCAGCCACGCGGCGTGGATGCTGGCGATGGCGGTGTGTGTGATTACCCCACTTCCACTGTGGCTGCGCGGCGGCCAGCCGCTGATCGCGGTGTCCGCATTGCTGGTGGCGATGGCGCTGTGGGCCGCACGCCGCGAGTTCTATCGCCAGGGTGCGCTGCTGGACGAGGCCTGGTCGTGGCCGTGGCTGCGCAACCTCGGCCTGGTGCTGGTCGCGGTTACCTGGCTGCTGTTCTTCACCTACAGCCATGTCGAATACCAGAACGAGCTGTGGTGGCAATTCGCGGTGTCCGGCAACGCGCCGCGCGCGCTGCGAGCCTTGCTGCTGGTGGCCATCGCGCTGGTGATGTTCGGCCTGGCGCGGCTGCTGCACAGCACCCGCAGCCCGCTGCCGGCCGCCGATGAAGCCACGCTGCAATCGCTGGCGCCGGTGCTGGCCGGTGCCACCGATACCCAGGCCTGCCTGGTGCTGACCGCCGACAAGGCGGTGCTGCGCGATGATGCGAAGCAGGGCTTCGTGATGATGCAGCGCTATGGCGGTTCGCTGATCGCGATGGGCGATCCGGTTGGACCGCCGGAGGTCGCCCGCGCATTGATCTGGCGCTTCCGCGAGGAGGCCGACCGGCTCGGCCTGCGCCCGGTGTTCTACCAAGTGGGCGAGACCTACTGGCAGACCTACCTGGACCTCGGCCTGGGCCTGGTCAAGCTGGGCGAAGAAGCGATTGTGCCGCTGCATGATTTCGGGCTGGAGGGCCGCGAGCGCGCCGACCTGCGCCAGGCCTGGAACCGTGGCAAGCGCAGCGGCCTGTCCTTCCGGGTGGCGCCGGTGGAGGAGATTCCCAACCTGCTGCCACGCCTGCATGCCATCTCCAACGCCTGGCTGGACGACAAGGCCGGCGATGAGAAGGGGTTCTCGCTGGGCAGCTACGACCCGGACTACCTGGCGCGCTTCCCGGTGGCGCTGGTCGAGGCCGAAGGCCAGATCGTGGCGTTCGCCAACCTGTGGCAGGCACCGGCCGGTGCCGAGCTGTCGGTGGACCTGATGCGCCATGTCAACGAGGCGCCGAAGGGCACGATGGACTTCCTCTTCATCGAGCTGTTCCTGTGGGGCCGCGCGCAGGGCTATGCACGCTTCTCGCTGGGCATGGCACCGCTGTCCGGCCTGGCCCAGCATCGGCTGGCCGGCCGCTGGAACCGGCTGGCCGGCCTGCTGGCGCGGCACGGCGAACGCTTCTATGGCTTCAGTGGCCTGCGCCGCTTCAAGTCGAAGTTCGATCCGCAGTGGCGGCCGCGCTATCTGGCAGCACCCGGCGGCATGCACCTGCCGGCGGCGCTGCTGGATGCCACGCGCCTGATCTCGCTGGATCCGCGGCGGAATTGAGGCCGCGATCCGTCGAGCATGGCTCGACGCTACATGAGCGTCAGGCGCCACCCTTGAGGATCACCTCGGCCAGGCGGTCGTAGTCACCATTGAAGTGATGGTCGCCCGGCAGCTTCACCTTCTGCACGCCATCGTTGGCGGGAAGGCCCGGGCACAGCGCGTCATCGTCGTCCTGGCCATACACGCACAACGTCTTGCCAGCCGGCAGCTTCGCCACTTCCGGCGCAATCGGCAGGCCGTCACCGCCGCCGCCCAGCCAGTTGCTGACATGGAACTCGAAGTCGGCCTTCTTGCCCACCGACAGCAGCACGATACGGTCCAGCGCCGCGCGGGTATCGGCATCGAGCTGGTTGATGGTGGCCGGCAGCACGTCGGCGCCCTGCGAGAAGCCGATCAGCATCACCTTGTCGCGGTGCCACTGCTGGCGGTAGTGATCGATGATCTTCTGCAGGTCTGCAGCAAAGCCCTTCGGCGTGCGCTCGCTCCAGAAGTAGCGCAGCGAATCGATGCCGACCACCGCCACCCCATGCTCGTTGAGCGACGACGCCACGTCCTTGTCCAGGCCGGCCCAGCCACCGTCGCCGGAGACAAACACGGCCAGCGTGTCGCCGTTGCCGGCGGCGGGCACTTCCACCACCGGCAGGCCCTTCAACACGGCCGGCGGCGGCGCCAGGCTGACACCCGCCTGCGCCCCCATCACCCGCGCCGCAGCCACCAGGCCCGGTGAGGCATCACCGCGCGCGGTGCGCTTGAACTCACGCGCCATCGCCACCTGCTGCACGAACCCACTGGCCTCGCCCACCTTGCAGCCGTGATCACCGGCCGCACTCAACCACGGGAAGTTCAGTTCGGCGGGCTGCAACCTGTTGCGCTTCACGCCATCGCCGCAGACCATGCGCTCGTGGTTGTGGTCCGGGCAGAAGCCGGTGGTGAGCAGGCCGGCGAATACCTGGGTGTCGGCCTGCGCCGCCAGCGAGTAGGCCATTTCGGCACCTTCACCATCGCCGCCGACCAGCGGCAGGTGGTAGCCGGGCAGATGCAGCGACGCCTGCAGCCAGCGCGAGAAATTCTCGACATCGCCGGAACCGAACGAGCAGGTCGGGTCACCCTCGCGCTTGAGCACGCCGCGCAGATGTGCGATGTCCACGGCCGCGACCATCGCGCCATCGGCACGCAGCGCCTCGATCGGCAAACGGCTGGTATCACCGCCGGCAGAAGGTTCATGGAACCAGATCACTACCCGCTGCGGCGTTCCCGACGGCATGTGCACCGGAATCTGTTCAAACCGCCCGTGGCTGAACTGCTGCACGTTGGCCGCCGCCATCGCCGGCAGCGCAGCCAGCGCCAGTACCACACCCATTGCCCTGCCCAGCCCTGCACGCTTCATATCGCAGCCCCGATGGAATGCGCACACGATACGCCGCCACCACGTGCACGGCACGTACCGGCGCAGGCCGTTGGGGGTTCAGCAGGGCGCGGGGCGGCGGCTGCGGCGATACAACGCCAGCGCCAGGTACAGCAGCCAGCCCACGATCACCGCAATCACAACCTTCTGCCCCAGCCCGCGCGGTGGCCCAGCGCGCCACAGCACGTGCAGCCAGAGAAGCACGAACGCCAGCCACGCCCAGCCCCAGAGCAGGCCGGCGGCGGATTGCCAGCCTGGTTCGCGGCGCAGGTACCAGGCCTGCAGCAGCATGCCGACGCTGGCACACAGGAACGCGGTGTTGGCCGCCAGCCCATGGATGAACGGTGCCAGCAGGGGCGTTGCTTCGGGCAGCCAGCTGTCACCGATGGCGACGGTGGCCAGCCCCAGTGCGGACACGCTGAACAGCATCGGTGCAGCCGCGCTGCGACGCGGGCCGATGCTGCCGCGATACAGCGCGACGCCCAGCACCGCGATGGCCAGCGCCAGCAGGCAGTACGCAGCGCGCAATGCCAGCCCCCACGGCCCATGCAGGTAGAGGCTGAGCGTGGCCCGCACCCAGTCCAGGTCGGTGCGCACGAACTGGGTCCACAGCGCAGTGACCACGAACAGCAGCAACGCCACCAGTGCCAGTACTGCCGCCGGACGTGCGCGGTTCATGGCGCCGCTTCCGGATGCCGCGCCTGCCACTCGGCCAGTGCCTTGCGGTAGCGCTGCAGCTCATCGGCATACAGGTCAAGCACGCACAGCGGGCAGCCACTGCCGCAGCACTCATTGGGACCAGGCTCTTCCGGTGGCAGCGGGCGGGGATCGGGATCAGGAACGGACACGGTCGGAAACGGCGATCGGTGGAAACAGACCCCAGTGTACCGGGCTGGCTCAGCGGTCCAGCTGCCGGCGCAGGTTGTCGCGGGCCGCGGCATCCAGGCGCTGGTGGAAGAAGTCGCTGAGGAAGATGCGTGGCGCACGCAGCAGGCCCTGCAGGAAACGCCGGCGCCCGGCGCGGTACAGGAAGCCCGGCACCACGCCCGTGTACTCCTCGGCCACGCCCCGGTCGTAGGCGGCGAACACCGGTTCCGGCGCGGCCAGGATCGCCATGTCGCAGTCCAGGAACAGCGCCGCCTCGGCATCTACATCGTCCGGGCCGAGCTCGCCATGGCGGGCGGTCAGCAGGATCAGCTGCTCGACCCGGGTGCCATCGACGGCAGCCAGGTCCGGTGCGTGCGCGATTGCCTGCAAGGCCAACTGCGCCGAGCGTGCCTCGTTGTCCTTGCGCCCGGCCTGGTAGATCGCATCGTGGTAAAGCACGGCCAGATAGACCTCGGCCGGCTGCTGCCAGCCCGGGCCATCAGCCACCTCCTGGCAGTGCTGCAGCACGGCGCGCACGTGGCCGAAGTGGTGGTAGGCGCGGGGCGGCGTTGCATAGCTGTCCTGCAGCGCCTGCCACTGCGCCGGGGCAAGCGTCAGAGGTTGGAAGTCCATGCCCGGATCATCCCGCCTGCGCCGGCGGCGGGCAAGCTGGCTGTTTATTCACCACGCACTCACAACGCTTGCCGGGCGTGGCCTGGGCTCGGTTGTCCACAGCTTTGTCGAGCGCTGGTCCACACCGGTTGTGGATGAACCGCGACGCCGACCAACGGTCGCTGCAGCGGAACATCCTTGGGTCTACACTCGCCACAGGCGGGAGCGCCCGCCGCTGCCGGGAGCTGTCATGTACCGCCCTTCCGTCCCTTGCCTGGCCCTTTCGCTGCTCGCCCTCTGTGCGCCGGCCTTCGGCGCGGACCCGGCGCCACCTGCGGCGGTGGTGACCACTCCGACCATCACCGTATCGGCTCCGCGCGTGCCGACGCCGGACGAGGTGTTCGCCATTCCGGCGGACCTGCGCGCGATGCTGCAGAAGCAGGTGATCCAGCGCAGCTACTCCCGCGACCAGCGCCTGCAGGCGCTGGTGGAAATGATCTTCGACCAGCACGGGCTGGACCTGCAGTACGACGCCAATGCGACCTACACCGTCAGCGAGATCTGGCAGCACCGCCAGGCCAACTGCCTGGCCTTCACCCTGCTGTTCGTGACGCTTGCCCGCGAAGCCGGCATCCAGGCCCGCGTGCAGGAAGTGGGACAGGTGGTGTCGTGGTACCAGGACCAGCAGAACGGCGTGGTCTACAACGTCGGGCACGTCAACGCCGGCGTCGACGTCGGTGGGCGTTTCGGTACCGTCGACCTGGACCGCAACGTACTCTACGACCGGCGCGGGCCCGTTCCGGTCAGCCGTGCGCGGGCCTTGGCGCATTTCTACAACAACCGCGGCGCCGAGTACCTTGCCGAAGGTGACCTGGTGGGCGCACGCGCGTTCTTCGACGCTGCGCTGGCCCAGGACAGCGGGTTCGCTCCGGTCTGGAACAACGTCGGCGTGCTCGACCATCGCGCGGGCGACAACGAGGGCGCACGACAGGCGCTGGACAGGTCGCTGCAGCTGGATGGACGCCAGGATGCCGCGCTGACCAATGCCTCGGCACTGTTCCGCAGCCTGGGCCTGACCGCGCAGGCGCAGGCGCTGGAACGCCGGTTGACGTCGGTGCAGCGCGAGGACCCGTTCGCGCAGTACATGCTCGGCGCCAAGGCCGAGCGTGCGGGCCAGCTGGATGCGGCGATCCGCTACTACCGCCAGGCGGTGCGCCTGTATGACACCGCGCACCAGTTCCACTTCGGGCTGGCACGGGTCTATTTCCTGGCCGGCCAGCTCAAGCGGGCCGATCGCGAAATGCTGCGCGCGCAGGAACTGGGCGGGGCCCCGGAGCAGGCTCGCTACCAGGCCAAGCTGGACAGCCTGGCGCGCTGGCGCGCGCAGCAGGCCAGGCGCTGAGGTCCGGTCAGGCTTTCTTGAGGAAGCAGGTCTTCAGGACCAGCCCCTTGATCTTGTCCGAGTTGCCTTCGATGTGCTCGGCATCGTCCTCGACCAGGCGGATGTTGCGGATCACCGTGCCCTGCTTCAGCGGGATCGAGGAGCCCTTCACCTTCAGGTCCTTGATCACGGTGACGGTGTCGCCGGTCTGCAGCGTATTGCCATTGCTGTCACGCACGACCAGGGTCGAACCGGCGCTTTCCTCGGCGGTCCACTCGAAGCCGCAGTCGGCGCAGATCCACAGCGCGCCATCGGCATAGGTGTTTTCCAGGGTGCACTGCGGGCAAGCGGGGGCGGACGACATCGGCAAGTACCTCAAAATGAATCAACAGCCGCCATTGTAACCGGCTGGCCTTTTTCCCATTCCGCCGGGAGGCGGCCGGCGGCCCTCCTTCACGACAGGACGCTGGAACTTGCAGTCGGCCGCGAACTGCAGCAGAGTGCGCGGCCCCTGATCGCCCCCGGAACTTCCCATGCGCCTCGGCATCGACTTCGGTACCAGCAACTCCGCCGCCGCCATCGTGCATGAGGGGAAACTGCTGCCGATCCGCTTCGGCGACGCCGAGCAGTTCCGCACCAGCGTGTACTTCCCCGGCGTGGTGCCCGACCCGGACGACTTCCAGCTCGACGACGGCCAGGAACACCAGCTGCAGCAGATGATCGACAGCGCCGCCCGCGCAGCGCGTGCCGCCGGCCAGGAACGCACGCCACAGGCGCTGCGCCGCGAAGCCCTGCGCGCGCTGCGCCGCGAGTGGATGGAAGCCCGTGCCGGCCAGGAACGCAGCGCCAGCGACCTGCTGCAGAACGCGGTCTACGGTGATGAGGCACTGGAAGCGTATTTCGAGGAACACGAAGGCAACCTGGTGCAGAGCCCGAAGTCGATGCTGGGCTACAACCTGCACCCGCGCGCCAGGCAGACCATCACCGGCATCGCCGCGCACATCCTTGAACACATCCGCCTGACCGCCAGCGCCCAGCTCGGCCGCCCGCTGCGTGCCGCCCTGCTCGGCCGCCCGGTGCAGTTCCGCAGTTCGATCGGCGCGGCCGGCAACGACCAGGCGCTGGACATCCTGCGCGAAGCCGCCACCCAGGCCGGCTTCGACCAGATCGATTTCCTCGAAGAACCGGCGGCGGCGGCCATGCACTACCACGCCGAAAGCCGCGAGCGGCACCAGGCGGTGATCGTCGACATCGGCGGCGGTACCACCGACATCGCGCATGCCGAAGTCGGCGGCGACGACGCACCGCGCATCCACCGCGCCTGGGGTATCGCCCGCGGCGGTACCGACATCGACCTGGCACTGAGCCTGTCCAGCTACATGCCGCTGTTCGGCCGCGGCATCACCCGCGTACCGGCCCACCACTATGTGGAAGCGGCCACCGTCCAGGACATGACCCGCCAGCGCGATTTCCGCCTGCACAAGTACGACCATGTGGACGCGCCCTGGGGCGACCGCCTGCAGGCCCTGCAGGACACCGGCAATACCGCGCGCCTGTACCGCGATGTCGAACGCGCCAAGATCGCCCTGAGTGCTGCCAGCGAGCACCGCAGCACGCTGGACTACATCGCCCGCGATCTGCATGCCGACAGCAGCGCCGACGGCCTGGCCGCCGCCGCACATGGGTACCTGGAGCAGATCCGCGAACTGCTGGCCCAGGTCCGCAGCGACATCGGTGGCGACCCGGATGCGGTGTTCCTGACCGGCGGCATGTCCCGTGCCGGCTACCTGCGCCAAGCCGTGGCCGAGGCCTTCCCGGGCGCCCGCATGGTCCACGGCGAACCCTCGCTGGGCGTGGTCCAGGGCCTTGCGCTGGCGGCAGCCAGCCAGGATTAACAAAACGTTACGCGGTCTAAGTTACTCTTGGTCGGCTAGAACCCTGCTGCACCTTCCACCGGCCACGCCGGTGCGTGTCTTCCGTGCAGCCCGGCCCGCCCTGCGGGCCTAGCGGCCATGCCTTCCTGGCTCGTTCATGGTCCGCGCACCACCGGAGCCGCCATCGAGACCCGCTTTGGGCACCCGCCAGGCCCCAGAGGCCTTACAACCTGACGCAGCACCTGCACCCATCGACTGCCGCCGTTGTGACGCGGTCTGTTGCCGGCTGCCCGTGCTGCTGCAGCCCGGCGACCACGTGCCTGGCCAGTTCCTTTCGCGCGACGCGCACGGCCGTGCCGTGATGGCACGCAACGAGGAAGGCTGGTGCGCGGCGATCGATCCCTATCACCTGCGCTGCACGATCTATTCGCAGCGCCCGGCGATCTGCCGCCAGTTTTCGATGGGCGGCGATGACTGCCGCCGCGAGCGGCAGGACTACCTGCGCCAGGCTGATGCCTGGTCGCTTTCCTCCCCTTCCACCTGACAGGAGCAACCATGCCCCGCAAGGCAAAGACCCCCGCGAAGGCCAGCAACAGCATCCGCAGCGAACGCAAGGGCGCGGCCGCCAGCACCGTGGTCAGCAGTGATTCGATCGCTTCGGACCTGGCTGCGTTCCGCAAGGCCGGTGGCAAGATCGAAGTCCTCGGCACCACCTGGGCGCTGAAGAAAGCCAGCTGACCCAGTACCGACCGCGGCGGCGCTGCCGCCGCGGCCTGCCGGACCGCGTTCAGCGATCCAGGCGTACCTGCACACTGCCCGAATGCGACTGGATGCGGATGTCACCATCACCGCCGCCCAGTCGCGTGTCGAGGTGGCTGCCCGGCCCGTAGCGCGGCCGCTCCACCTGCCCGGCATCGCTGTTGATCGAACCGCTGAAGCTGTTCACCGATAGCTGCGCCGACACCATGCGCGGCAGGCTCAGCGTCACCGAGGCGCTCACCGATTCGACGTTGATGCGGCCACCCGGTGCCAACCCGGCCGCTGCCAGCTCGATGCTGCCCGACACGGTCTCCACCGCCAGCCGCTGCACGCGCCCGGCGTCCACCTCGACCCGGCCGGACACGGTCTGCGCACCGATATCACCGGATACGCCGCCACCGGCCTCGATCCGGCCACTGACCGTATTGACGTCAAGCTTCGGGGTCTGCAGGCGTGCACTGACACTGCCGCTGACCGTGTTGAGCTTGCTGTCGCCACTGCGCCCGGCCGCGCTCAGGCTGCCGCTGACCGTATCGGCCTGCAGGCGGCGCACGTCGATGCCGCTGATGTCCTGGCTGGCGCTGACCGTACTCAGCAGCAGTTCCACCGAGCGCGGCACATTCAGCACCAGGGTGGCGCCACCGTTGTTGTTGCGGCGCGGGTACTCGATCTCCCAGCGCACGCGGTTGGCGCTCTTCTCCTGGCGCAGCTGCAGGCCGTCACTGAGCGTGCCGGTGAGTTGCACATCGTTGCGGTCCCAGCCGCGCACGGTCACCTTGCCGGCGACGTTGCTCAGTTCGATGCGGCCGCCGGCGGCCAGCGTGTGGCGTTCGTCGATACGGGTGTCGGCCAGCGCCAGCGAGGGTGCCAGCAACAGCGCCACACAGCAGCAAATCAGGGTTCGGGTCATGGGGGTCTCCTCAGGTTGCCAGGCCGGACTCGGCGGCATAGGCCGCCTGCCGGGTCAGTTCCAGACGCAGCGCATAGGTGCGCTTGAGCTGGCCAAGCAGGTGCGGCGCACGTGGGTCCTGCGCCAGTGCGGCGCGGATCTGCGCCGCACTTTCATCGAGTTCGTGCAGGGCCGGCTGCCATTCCGGTGCGCGTCCATCGGGCAGCGAAGCGACGGCCTGCTGGTACTGCTCGGTCATCGCCGCGGCCTGCAGCTGCAATGCGGACGGCGCCGGCATGCCGGGTTGCGCATGGCGCCACGGCGCCACCGCATACACCGCCAGGCTGGCCGCCAGCGCCGCGCCCACCGGCAGCCACCAGCGCCGCCTCGGACGCATGGGCAGGGCCACCACATTGCCATCCGCTGCAGGTGCCGACGGTGGTTCACGCGGTGGCAGCCGGGCCGACAGGCGCTCCCAGCCATCGGCGGGCAGACTGCGTTCGCTGGGAAGGGCGCGCAGGCGTGCCAGCAGCGCGGAATCGGAATCGGAATCGTGGTCGTGTGTCGTCATGTCATGTCTCCCAGCCGTGCACGCAGCAAACCGCGCGCACGATGCAACTGTGCCTTGGAACTGCCGACAGCCATCTGCAGCTGCTCGGCGATTTCCTGGTGTTTCCAGCCCTCGATATCGTGCAACACCAGTACCGCACGTGCCCGTGGTGGCAGCGTCGACAGCGCGCGCTCCAGGTCGCGCTCGGTGCCGGCACAGCGGTCATGCACCGCCAGTTCCTGCAGCCCGCCGTCGACCTCATCCAGACTGTCGTGGTCCTGCCCGGCCGCGCGCCCACGCAGTTCCATCAGGGCGGCATTGACGCCCAGCCGATGCAGCCAGGTCGACAGGCTGCTCTCGAAACGGAACCCCGGCAGCGCCCTCCAGGCCTGCAGGAAGGCTTCCTGCAACGCATCTTCGGCACGCGCCTGCTGCCCCCCACACAGCCGCCACAGCACGGCAAATACACGGGGCGCGTGGCGCCGGTACAGCAGTTCGTAGGCGGCGGTATCGCCAGCGGCCGCCGCCCGCACCAGGGCGGATTCGTCGACGGTGTCGTTGGCGGCAGGCGGCGCGGGCATGGTGGTGTCGAGCATATCGCTTGGATGCGCCGGCCCGGAAAAAGGTTTAGAGCCAGACGATGATCGATTCCCTGCAACCTTTTCGGCGGCCGCTGCATCCATGCAAGGTCCTTCGTGAAAACGCCGTCCGGGAGTCCTGCCATGTCCAGCCCATCCTGCGCCGCCCTGCTGGTGATCGCCGCCTGCGTCCTGTTGCAGGTGCTGGGCCTGTCGCTGCAGCTTCGCCCCGACAACGGCCGCGCCTGCCTGCAGCAGCATCGCAAGGAGCTGGTCTGCCTGGCCTGGACGCCCACGGTCGAATCCGCCGCACGCGCCGGGTAACATCGGGGGCCGTTTCCCCCTCCGTAGTCGTCCCATGATGTTGTCGCTGAAGGACCACCTGCCGCCCTGGACCCACCCTTGGCTGAATTACGCCGGCGTTGCCCTGCAGATCGTGCTGGTGCTGCTGGTCGCCTGGCTGCTGCGGCTGCTCGCCCGTCGCCTGATCCGCCGCTTCGCCGAGCACTACACGCTGCCGCCGGAAATGGTGATGGGCGCACGCCGGATCACCAGCTTCGTGGTCTATTTCAGTGCCCTGCTGTACATCCTCAGCCTGCTCGGCGCGAAGCCGTCGGTGCTCTGGACCGCCTTCACCGGCTTCGCCGCGGTGGGCGCGGTGGCCTTCTTCGCGGCCTGGAGCGTGCTGTCCAACATCTTCTGCACGCTGCTGATCTTCACCACCCGTCCGTTCCGCCTGCACGACTACATCGAGGTGCTGGAGAACGGCGAGAAACCTGGGCTGAAGGGCCGGGTGATCGATGTGAACCTGATCTACACGACGCTGCAGGAAACCGGTGACGGCCACGAAGGCACGGTGCTGCAGCTGCCGAACAACCTGTTCTTCCAGCGCACGGTGCGTCGCTGGCGCGACCCGGCGCAGGCCCCCGGCGGGATCCAGGGCGACGGCTGAGGGGGGGGGTCTTTGCAGGGCTGCGCCCTGCACCCGCCGAGGCAACGTCAACGTCAAAGGCTGGCTTCCTGTGGGATGGCGGGGTGGGTCCGGTGGCGGGAGACGCCGTAAACCCGTCCATGGG
>NZ_JAPTFX010000101.1:0-16914 GCF_030985895.1 Stenotrophomonas sp. Sm6012
GAAGCGTGCAGTCGTTCTTCAACGCGGCGTTCCTCACTGCCTACGCCTTCCCCGTCGTGGGTGAGGATGCGCCCGTGGCCCGCGCCCCCCCCCCCCGCCCCCCCACCACCTCAACTGACCGTACGCCCACCGTCCACGCGCAGGGTATGGCCGGTGACGAAGCTGGCCTCGGCCACCAGCCAGTACACCGCCTCGGCGATCTCCTCGACCGTGCCGATCCGTGCCAGCGGCGTGCGCGCCAGCAGCGCCTCGCGGGCGAAATCATCCTTGCCCTGTTCCGGCCACAGGATCGCGCCGGGTGCCACCGCATTGACCCGCACCTTCGGCGCCAGCTCCAGCGCCAGCGAACGGGTGGCCATTTCCAGCGCGGCCTTGGCCATGGTGTAGGCGATGTGGTCACGCATCGGATCGGTGCCGTGCAGGTCGGTCAGGTTGACGATGCAGCCCTGCTGGCGGCGCAGGTAGGGCGCGGCTGCCTGTGACAGCAGCAGTGGCGCGCGCGCGTTGACCGCATACAGCTTGTCCATCGCCTCGGCAGTGACCTGGCCGAGCGGCGTGGAAAAGAAGTTGGAGGCGTTGTTGACCAGCGCGTCCAGGCGGCCGAAGTGGGTGACGGCCTGTTCCACCAGGTCGGGCAGGGCGTCGGCGTCGCGCAGGTCGGCCTGCAGGGCCAGCACGCTGCCCGGGCGTACGTTGTCGAAATCGAACGCGGCCTGCTGCAGTTCGGCGCTGGAGGTGTTGGCGTGCAGCACCACCGACCAGCCACAGGCGTGGAACTGGCGGGCGATGGCCGCACCGATCCGGCGCGCGCTGCCGGTGATCAGGACCACGGGGTGGGTATCGCTCATCGAGGGTCCTCCAAGGCTCGGCTATCCTGTGCGCCATTGTCACCGCATTCGAAGACGCCATGCAGCCCACCTTCCCCCTGCCCGAAGCCGATGCCCTGGCCCACAGCGACCAGCTGGCCGCCGCCCTGCGCGCCGAGATCCTTGCGCAGGGCGGGGCAATGCCGTTCTCCCGCTTCATGGAGCTGTGCCTGTATACCCCGGGCTGGGGCTATTACAGCGCCGGCGCCAGCAAGTTCGGTGGCAGCGGCGACTTCACCACCGCGCCCGAGCTCGGCAGCCTGTTCGCCGGCAGCGTGGCCAATGCCCTGGCGCCGGTATTCGCCCAGCTGGGTGCGCAGGCGCGGATGCTGGAGCTGGGCGGCGGTACCGGTGCCTTCGCCGAGGCCGTGCTGCTGCGCCTGGTGGAGCTGGACGCGCTGCCCTCGCGCTATGCCATCCTCGAACCCAGCGCCGACCTGCGCGAACGCCAGCAGCAGCGCCTGCAGCAGAACCTGCCGGCCGAGATGGCCGCGCGCGTGGACTGGGTCGATCGCCCGTTCGAAGAGGACTGGGAGGGCGTGGTGTTCGCCAACGAGGTGATCGACGCGCTGCCGACGCCGCGCTTCCTGATCCGCGACGGCGAGGTCTATGAGGAAACCGTC
Source organism: Stenotrophomonas sp. Sm6012 (assembly GCF_030985895.1). Taxonomy (NCBI): domain Bacteria; kingdom Pseudomonadati; phylum Pseudomonadota; class Gammaproteobacteria; order Lysobacterales; family Lysobacteraceae; genus Stenotrophomonas; species Stenotrophomonas sp. Sm6012. Next base: position 1,490 of record NZ_JAPTFX010000101.1, read on the forward strand.
GAGCTGGACGGCGACGGCCATTTCATCCGCGGCGCGCAGCCGGCCGACATCCTGCTCAACGGTGCGGTGCGCCATATCGAGCGCTATCTGGAGAAGCCCTTCGCCGAGGGCTACCGCTCCGAAGTGCTGCCGCAGCTGCCGTACTGGCTGCAGGCGGTGGCCGGTGGCCTGCAGCGCGGTGCGATGCTGTTCATCGACTACGGCTACAACCGTGGCGAGTTCTACCAGCATGACCGCGACGATGGCACCGTGCGTGCGTTCTACCGCCATCACGTGCACAACGACGTGCATCGCTGGCCGGGCCTGCAGGACATCACCGCCTCGGTGGACTTCACCGCGATGGCCGAAGCCGGCCTGCACGGTGGCTTCGAACTGGCAGGCTACTGCAGCCAGGCCAGCTTCCTGCTCGGTAACGGCCTGGACCAGGTATTGCTGCTGGCCGAGGAGCGCACCGATGAAGTCGGCCGCATCCAGCTGCGCGACCAGGTGAAGAAGCTGACCCTGCCGACCGAAATGGGCGAGCGCTTCCAGGCGATCGGCCTGCAGCGTGGCGTCGATTTCGAGCCGGCCTTCGAACTGGGTGACCTGAGCTGGCGCCTGTGAGTGATGCACGGGCGCTGATCAAGCCGCTGCGCAGGCCGCGGCTGTGGACCGTGCTGTGGGCGCTGGCAGTACTGCTGGTGATCGTGGTGTGCCTGATTCCGCCGCCGCCGATTCCGTTGCCGGAAAACAGCGACAAGGGCGAGCACTTCCTCGCCTATTTCATCCTGGCCGGCAGCGCAGTGCAGCTTTTCCGTCGGGGGCGCCCGCTGCTGTGGGTGGGCGTGGGCCTGGTGCTGATGGGGATCGGCATCGAGTTCGCGCAGGGCGCGCTGACCAGCAACCGCACGGCCGATCCGATGGATGCGCTGGCCAACACGATGGGCGTGCTGGCCGGCATGGCCACCGCACTGACCCCGCTGCGCGACCTGCTGCTGCGCTGGCGGGGCTGAGGGCGTGCCAACCAAGGTTGGCACCCACCAGGACAGACCTGCCGTTACTTCCCCAGCGTCACCTCATCCAGCACCCACATCGCCGGGCGCGTATCGCCGGTGAAGTTGATGCACAGGTCGCCGTTACCCTGGCTACCCTTCGGCAGCGTTGCACGCAGGGTCACGAAGCCATCGGCATCCGGCTGGGCCGGCAACGCAACTTCGGCCAGCACCTTGCCGCTGCAGTCGCCACGGCGCACCTGCATCTCGCCATGCGCACGCTTGGCTTTCTCGAAGCGACGCTTGGGTTCGTCATGGGCCAGCTGGAAGTAGTACGGAATACGGCCCGCACGCACTTCCACGCTGCCGACGCCGTCCAGCTGCGCCTGCGGCCAGCGCCAGCAGGGCTGGAAGATGTCGACGTTGAACACCGCGCGGGTGCCTTCGCGCGGGCCATCGTCTTCCAGGCGCAGCACCAGGCCCTTCTGGCCCACGCAGCTGAGCAGCTCATCGCTGCGGCGGCTGAGCAGCGATTGCGCAGTGAACGCGGCGACGGTCGGCTTCGCGGCCAGCATCTGGCCCTGATAGAACGCGGCGGCCTGCACGGTGGCGGGCAGCGTCGCGGTCAGCGGCTGCTGGTACAGCGGCGACTGCGCGCTGACCGGCTGGCCATCGATGCTGTAGCGCACCTCATAGCCGAGCGGGTTGGCCAGCGATACGGTCACGGTGTTGGCGGTGCGGTTGTCGGTGTAATCCACACCCACTTCGAACGGCGTCTGCGCATAGGCCAGGCCCCAGGCACGATAGCGCTGCAGCTGGGCCGGCAGGCGCGCGAGGAAGTCGCGGAAATCGCGATGTTCCGGCGTGCTCCAGCCGGTCTCGGCCACAGCGGCCAGGCGCGGGAACAGGTTGTGCTGCAGGCGTGCATAGCTGCGCGTGTGCTCGGTGAACATGTTGGCCTGCAGGCCCAGGATGTGCCCGCGCTTGTCGGCGGCCAGTTCGGCCGGCACCGGCTCGAAGTTGTACAGCTTGCCGAGATTGACCTGGGCCGGGCGGCCCGGCGGCTCGTTCGGCGAGGCGGTCTGCAGGTAATCCAGGTACAGGTAGCCGACCGGCGACATGATCACGTCATGGCCGGCACTGGCCGCGGCCAGGCCGCCTTCGGTGCCCTGCCACGACATCACCGTGGCCTGCGGCGGCAGACCCCCTTCGAGGATCTCGTCCCAGCCGATCAGGCGCCGGTCGTGCTCTTCCAGGAACGTCTCCAGGCGCTTGATGATGTGGCTCTGCATGGCCATCTCGTTGTTGATGCCCAGCGCACGCATGCGCTGCTGCACCTGCTTGGAGGCTTCCCACTGGTCCTTGACCGCCTCGTCGCCGCCCACGTGCACGTACTTGGCCGGGAACAGCTCGATCACTTCTTCCAGCACGTTCTCCAGGAAGGTGACCGTGCTGTCCTCCACGTTGAACAGGTTCGGGAACACGCCCCACTCGCTGATCGGCTTCAGCGGGGTGCTGATCGAGCCCAGTTCCGGGTAGGCAGCGATGGCGGCGGTGGCGTGGCCGGGCACGTCGATTTCCGGAATGACCTGGATATGCAGCCTCGCTGCATAGGCGATCACGTCGCGGATCTGCTCCTGGGTGTAGAAGCCACAGTACGGATGTTGCTGGCCACTGACCGGATCGATGCCGCCGTCACCTGCTGGCAGGCGGCAGCTGCCCACCTCGGTCAGCTTCGGGTAGCGCTTGATCTCCATGCGCCAGCCCTGGTCGTCGGTCAGGTGCCAGTGGAAGGTGTTGAGCTTGTGTGCGGCCATCGCATCGAGCACGCGCTTGATCTCGTCCAGGCTCTGGAAATGCCGCGCCGAGTCGAGCATGAAGCCGCGCCAGCTGAAGCGCGGCGCATCCTGGATCTGCACCGCTGGCAGCACGCCGTTGCTGCCGCCGGTGGCGAGCTGGGCGAGGGTGGTTGCGCCATAGAACAGGCCGGTCTCGTTGCCGGCCTGGATCACCACACCCTGCGCGGTGCTGTCCAACGTGTAACCCTCACCACTGTCGCGGAAGGTGGGCACGATCTGGAAACGGATGCTGCCGGCCTTGCCTGCTGCCTTGCCCTTGGCCAGGGCCAGGCGCGGGCCACCACTGCGGGCCAGCAGGTCGGCAAACTGGGTGGCGACGCGTTGCGCGGCTTCGCCTTCGGCGTACAGCACGGTATCGGCACGGACAGTGATGCCGCTGCCCTGGCCACGCTGTACGTTGGACGGCGCGGGAATCAGCATCAGGCTGCCGGCGCGCAGCTGCGGGCCGGGCGCTTCTGCGGCGGGCGTGGGATCGGCGGCAAGTGCCGGCGTGGCCGGCAGCAGGGCGAGCAGGCTGCCCAGCAGTACTGCGCTGCGCATCCGGGCGCGGGAAGGCTTGACCATCGGTACGACTCCTTGGAACGGTGCGATGAACGCTATACATGAAAAACGCCGGGCCCGGAATGACCCAGGCCCGGCGTGCGTGCACGACTCGGCGATGTTGCCGCCGCTGGATCAGTACTTGAAGCGGAAGTTGAGGTAGTACTGGCGACCGTTGCTGTAGAACGAGGTCGGGATGGCCGCGGTCTGGTAGTACTTGTAGGTCGGGTTGTTGAGGTTCAGGCCATCCAGGCTGATGCTCAGCCAGTCGGTGGCCTTGTAGCTCAGCGATGCCGACAGCGTGCCGAAGTCATCCTGGTAGTACGGGTTGGTGCCCGACAGGCTGATCAGGAACGAGGAACGGCGGGTGTAGCTGACCCGGGCGCCGAAGCGCTCGTTCTCGAAGTAGGCACCCACGTTGTAGGTGTTCTTCGAGGTGCCCAGCAGGTTGTGCGAGCCATCCGACCAGGTGTGCGAGGTCGTGCCGTTGGCGTAGGTGTAGTTGGCATTGATGCCGAAGTACTCGCCGATCGGCTGTTCGTAGGCCACTTCCACGCCGGTGACCTTGCCGTCGGCATTGATCGGGGTGGAGATCTGGTAGGTCTCAAGCCGGTTGGTCAGTTCGCTGTACAGCTGGCGCGAGACCACGTCGAAGGCGATGTAGTCCTTCAGGTCCATGTGATAAGCACCCACCGACAGCATGCCGCGCGGCATGAAGTACCACTCCAGGTTGGCATCCAGGTTGGTCGACAGGGTCGGCTTGAGGTTCGGGTTGCCACCGCCGCCGGTCCGGTTCAGGTCCGAACCGTACGAGGAGGCACCCAGCGCCGAGTAGTCCGGCAGGGTCTGCGTCTGCGAAGCGGCGACGCGCAGCACCAGCTTGTCGTCCAGGTCGAACTTGATGTTGGCGCTGGGCAGCACACGGTTGCGCTTGTTCTGGAAGGCAAGGCGCTCCCACATGCCGAACAGGCTGCTGACATCGGCGTCGGCGGCCTTGCTGACGGCGTTGTAGGTGTCGATGTCCTGCTTGATGTTGACGTAGCGCAGGCCGACGTTGCCGCTCCACCAGTCGCCGCGGAAGTTGGCCTGCACGTAACCGGCGAAGTTCTTTTCCTTCACCTTCCACTCGGCGCCGTAATTGTGGCGACCGGTCGGGCCGTCATTGCCGGCCAGCCAGGTGGAGTTGTTGGTCACCGCGTCCTTCAGCGCGCCCGGGGTGAAGTACCAGAGGTTGCGCGGGAAGGTGCCGCCGATGTCACCGGCGAAGCCACTCGGATAATTGGCCGTTGCACCGTTCTTCAGTGCACTCCAGATGTCACCCGGGGTTGCACCTTCCGGCGACAGCGCTTCGCGCTTGTGGTCTGCGAATCGCAGGCCGAAGTCGATCGAGCTCAGCACGCCGCCATCATTGAAGTACTGGTTGAAGTCGAGCGTGGCCCACTTCTCCTTGTCCTCTGCGGTGACCTGCTGGTTGCCCCAGGTGCCGAAGCTGGTCACGCCGTTGGGCGAGATATCGCCGCCGACGTTCCAGTCGATCGGCGAGCCATTGCCGTGCGTGGCCCAGCTGGCGCCGCCACCGTTGGCCAGGGTGACCTCGGCGATGTACTGGCGCGGCGTTTCGCCGGTGCCCTTGGTGCTGCCGGCCTGGAACTTGGCGGTCAGGCTGTCGCTGATCTGCCAGTCGGCATCGAAGGTGACATAGCTCGACTTGGCCTTCGACTCGCGGTAGATCATGTCGTACACCGCGTAGTCGGTGCCCGGCACGCCCTTGTAGGTGGCGTTGGTCAGCACGCCATCCTTGATCACATAGCCCGGATCCGGCGCCTGCGACTTGGCGAAGCTGTTGCCGAACATCATGAAGTTGCGGTTGTAGTTGTTCGCCTTCAGTTCGGAACTGAAACCGTTCAGGCCCAGGGTGAGGCTGTCGCTCGGCTTGAACTGCAGCGAGACCAGGCCACCCTTGCGCTCACGGGTCTGTTCGAACAGGGTCGAACCCAGCAGGCCCGGGACATTGACGCCGATCAGGTCGGGGTTGGTCTTGGCCACCGGATCACCGGCGCCGATCTTGAAGAAACCGCCCGGAATTTCCTGCGCTTCACGACGCAGCTCGCGCTTCTGGCTGAAGCCCTGCACCATCACGCCGAAGGTGCCTTCGTCGTTCTTGTAGTTGAACAGTGCCGAATACTGCGGGTCGTTGGACTTGGCCTGGTCCGAACGCACCATGCCGATCGAGCCTTCAGCGGTGAACTGCTTGGAGAACTCCAGCGGCTTGCGGGTGATGATGTTGACGGTACCGGTGGTGCCGCCGTCCTGCAGCTTGGCCTGCGAGGATTTGTTCACCTCCACCGAGCTGACCAGTTCCGACGGCAGCAGCGAGTAGCTGACGCTGCGGCCGACGTTGTTGCCCTGGCTGAGCACGAACCAGTCGGCCGAGCCGACGGTATGGCCGTTGATCAGGGTCTGGGTCAGGCTCGGGCTGGTGCCGCGCAGGCTGACACGGTCGGCTTCGTCGAAGCCGCCTTCGTCGGCGCTGGACGAGCTGATGTTGACGCCCGGCAGGCGCTGCAGGGTATCGGCGACGTTGTGCGCCGGCAGCTTGCCGACGTCTTCGGCGGTGACCACTTCCACGCGCGCATTGGCTTCGCGCTTGGTGTCCAGCGACTTTTCCATCGAGCCACGGATGCCCGTAACCGTCACGGTGTCCAGGTCGGTGGCGGTCGGGGCGGCCTGCTGCGCGTGCGCACTGAAGGCGATGCAGCTGACGATGGCGGCCGAAAGCAGGGTCTTGCGGGTGTTCATGATGTCTCTCCTCATCACTCGATTGGATGCCGGCGGCGGTGTTCGATTACGGTTGCGATGACATGCGCGGGGCGGCGGCGAAGTCCCGTGCGTTGGCGTGCCACGTACAGCGTGCTGCGATTGCGTTGAAGCCTGTTGCGGTGTCAGGCGGCCGACTGCTGCAGGTACCAGCTGGCAGCGCCAACCACGCCCAGCTGGCCGTGCTCGACGACCTTCACCGGGATGCGTGCCAGTGCTTCGCCCATCGGCCCCTTCTGCAGGTACCGTTCGACGAAGGTGCTGGCGTGCAGGTATTCGCGGATCTGCGGCAGGATGCCGCCGGCCAGGTAGACGCCACCATGGGCGCCGTAGAACAGCGCCATGTCGCCGATGGTGCTGCCGAGCAGGCCGCAGAACACATCCAGCGCCTGGCGTGCGTGCGCATCGATATCGGCCATGGCGGCGGCAGTGACTGCATCCGGGCTGGCCAGCGTCGGTACCTGCCCCTGCAGCGCACATACCGCGCGGTACAGGTTCATCAGGCCCGGGCCGGAGATTGCATGCTCGATCGACACGTGGGCGCGGTCGCGCTGCATGTGGCGGACGATGGCCATTTCCAGTTCGGTGCTGGCGGCCAGGGTCGGCTGGCCGGCTTCCGTCGGCAGCACCACCGGGCCGTGTGCGGTGGGAATCCACAGCGCGGCGCCGAGGCCGGTGCCCGGGCCGACCACCAGGGTCGGGCCGCGTGCAGCGGTCTCCGGTCCGCACAGGTGCAGCACGCCGCTGGCGTCCACCTGCGCGGCGGCGTAGGCCACCGCTTCAAAGTCGTTGACGATGTAGACCCGCTGCAGGCCGACGTCCGCTTCCACCTGGCGCGCCGACAGCGGCCACGGCAGGTTGGCGGTGATCACCGTGCCGTCCTCGCGGGCATAGCCGGCGCTGGCGACCACGCAGTGCGAGGGCCGCGGGCCTTCGCCGAGGAAGTCGGACAGGATCGCGCTGAGGCCGGCATGGTCGGCATTGCGGTACTTGCGGTACTCCAGCACCTGCACCGGGTGGGCGGCATCACCGCTGGCCTGGACCCGGGCCACGCGCACATGGGTGCCACCAACGTCGGCGGCCAGGAACGAGGGCGCGACTCGGGACAGGACATGGGCCGGGGCGGGGTGGCTGGCGGTCACGCGGGCTCCTGCTGCAGGTGGGGCCGGCCCCGGGATCGGGGGCGGCGATTGGGGCGGAGTCTGTAACCCCGCTGACAACGATGTCAACGAGTTCGTGACACTTTCGTTGCTGCGCCGCAACGAATGCGACATGCAGTAAACGTTTACATGGCGTGAGCATGGGTTTCACGCGGGAACCTTTGCTGCACGGGGCTCAAGGGCTGCGGCGCATTCAGCACGATGCGCCGGGATCGGCTTGCGCAGTGCAGCACGAGGTTCACGGGCTGATGCAGGGAAGTTGACAAACCGCCGTTGTCCATCGAAAGAATGTGACAACGTTGTTCCCAGCCACTCTCCGACGCCGCGTTCTGCGGCCGTCGCCGCAGGAGCCCTCCTGATGTCCGCCGTCCCCGCTGCAAGCGCGCGCCCGAACGTGGCCACCTCCATCGCCATCGTCGGCGTGCTGTTCTTCCTGATCGGCTTCTTCACCTGGCTCAACGGGCCGCTGATCACCTTCGTCAAGCTCGCCTTCGAACTCAGCGAGGTCGGCGCCTTCCTGGTGCTGATGGTGTTCTACCTGTCCTACTTCTTCCTGGCCCTGCCGTCGTCGTGGATCCTGCGCCGCACCGGCATGAAGAAGGGCCTGAGCCTGAGCCTGCTGGTGATGGCCGGGGGGGCCGCGCTGTTCGGTGAATTCGCCACCCAGCGCTGGTACCCGGGCGCGCTCGGCGGCCTGTTCGTGATCGGCAGCGGCCTGGCCCTGCTGCAGACCGCGATCAACCCCTACATCTCCATCCTCGGCCCAATCGAGACCGCGGCGCGGCGCATCGCGCTGATGGGCATCTGCAACAAGATCGCCGGCATGCTGGCGCCGGTGCTGATCGGTACCGTGGTGCTGCACGGCATCGGTGACCTGTCGGCCAGCGTGGCCGTTGCCGATGAAGCGACCAAGGCGCAGCTGCTCAACGACTTTGCCGCCAAGATTCACGCGCCGTACCTGGCCATGGCCGGCGTGCTGGTGCTGCTGGCAGTGGCCGTGCTGTTCTCGCCGCTGCCGGAAATCAAGCCGTCCGAAGCCAACGCCACGCCAGTGGCGGCCGGTGCCGCCGAGCGCCGCAGCATCTTCCAGTTCCCGCACCTGTGGCTGGGCGTGCTGTGCCTGTTCGTGTACGTGGGCGTGGAGGTGATGGCCGGCGATGCGATCGGTACCTATGGCCACGGCTTCGACCTGCCGCTGGACCAGACCAAGATGTTCACCTCGCTGACCCTGTTTGCCATGCTCATCGGCTACGTGGTCGGCCTGCTGCTGATCCCGAAGGTGGTCTCGCAGTCGCGCTACCTGACCATTTCCGCCGTGCTGGGCGTGGTGTTCTGCCTCGGCGCCTGGGTCACCCACGGCTACGTCTCGGTGGGCTTCGTGGCCGCACTGGGCTTTGCCAACGCGATGATGTGGCCGGCGATCTTCCCGCTGGCGATCCGCGGCCTGGGCCGTTTCACCGAGACCGGTTCGGCGCTGCTGGTGATGGGCATTGCCGGCGGCGCGATCATTCCGCAGCTGTTCGCCGTGCTCAAGCAGCACATCGACTTCCAGCTGGTGTTCGTGCTGCTGATGGTGCCGTGCTACCTGTACATCCTGTTCTACTCGGTGGTCGGCCATCGCGCCGGCCTACCGCAGGACAAGGCCTGATCGGCGATGATGGACGGCAGCCAACCCCAGGGAAAACCCATGCGCAGAGCGACCATCAAGGACGTTGCGGAGAAGGCCAAGGTCTCGCTGAAGACGGTCTCGCGGGTGATCAACAACGAGCCCTCGGTGATGCAGGCCACCCGTGCACGGGTGCTGCGAGCCATCGCCGAGCTCGACTACGAGCCCGACCCGTCCGCGCGCAACCTGCGCAGCGGCACCACCTTCGTGATCGGGCTGGTCTACGACAACCCGAACCCGTACCACATCATCGGCGTGCAGAACGGCGTGCTCGCCGCCTGCCGCGAGACCGGGTTTGGCCTGCAGATCCATCCCTGCGATTCCAGCTCGCCGCTGCTGGCCGATGAACTGGCCGACTGGGTGCAGCGTTCGCGCCTGGCCGGGCTGGTGCTGACCGCACCGATGTCCGAGCGCCGCGACCTGATCCAGGCGCTGACCGCGCGCGGCATCAAGCTGGTGCGCATCATCGCCGCCACCGAAGACCCGGCCGACGGTGCCTGCGTGTTCGTCGACGACCGCGAGGCCGCCTACGAAATCACCGAGCACCTGATCCAGCTGGGCCACCAGCGCATCGGCTTCCTCTGGGGCGGCATCTCGCACCGCTCCTCGGGCGAGCGTTATGCCGGCTACGAGGCTGCGCTGAAGGACTACGGCATGACCGTGGACAAGCACCTGGTGGTGCAGGGTGATTACACCTTCGACGACGGTTTCCGCGGCGCGCGCCGCCTGCTGGCGCTGCGCGAGCCGCCCACCGCCATCTTCGGCTCCAACGATGAAATCGCCGCCGGCGTGCTGGCCGCCGCCAAGTCGGCCGGCATGAACGTGCCCTACGACCTGTCCATCGCCGGTTTCGAGGACAGCCCGTTCTCGCGCCAGTCGTGGCCGCCGCTGACCACCGCCAAGCAGGCCACCGAGGACATCGCCCGCCACGCTGCGCGCCTGCTGATCGCGCAGCTGCGCAGTGACGCCTACGACGATGCGCCGGCACCGCTGCACAATCAGGGCTTCGTGCCACAACTGGTGGTGCGCGGTTCTACGGCGCCGATGCGCCCGGCCGGCGCACGCCCCCTTCCTTCCGATCCTGCCTGAGCCTGCCATGTCGCTGTCAGACCCCACTTCCACCCTGATGTTCGCCGAGGCCGCTGAAGCAGCCGACGTGGTCGCCCGCCAGTTCTCGCGCAACCACGCCACCATGGAAACCCTGGCCGCCAGCCTGCGCGCGGCGCCGCCGCCGTTCGTGGTCACCTGCGCGCGTGGCAGCTCCGACCACGCCGCCACCTACGGCAAATACCTGCTGGAAACCCAGCTGGGCCTGGTGGTGGCCTCGGCCTCGCCGTCGGTGGGCTCGGTGTACGCCGCACCGCTGCAATTGCGCGGCGCACTGTTCATCGTCATCTCGCAGTCGGGCAAGAGCCCGGACCTGTTGCGCAATGCGGAAGCCGCCAAGGCGGCCGGTGCGCGCGTGATCGCGCTGGTCAACGTCGAGGATTCACCGCTGGCGCAGCTGGCCGACACGGTCATTCCGCTGCATGCCGGTGCCGAGAAGAGCGTGGCGGCCACCAAGAGCTACCTGGCTTCGCTGGCTGCGCTGCTGCAGCTGGCCGCGTACTGGAAGCAGGACAGCAACCTGCGTGCCGCACTGGACCTGTTGCCGGATGCAATGCGTGCGGCCTGGCAGTGCGACTGGAGCGCGGTGACCGGCGGGCTGGTCGAAGCCACCAACCTGTTCGTGCTCGGCCGCGGCCTGGGCCTGGGTGCAGCGCAGGAAGCCGCGCTGAAGTTCAAGGAAACCTGCAGCCTGCACGCCGAGGCCTACAGTTCGGCCGAGGTCAAGCACGGTCCGATGGCGCTGGTCGATCGTGGTTTCCCGGTGCTCGCCTTCGCGCAGCCGGACGAGACCGGTGCCGGTACCCGCGCAGTGGTCGATGAATTCACCGCGCGCGGTGCGCAGGTATGGATGGCCGGTGCCGGTGGCAATCTGCCGGTGGCGGCCGCGCCGCATCCGCTGTGCGCGCCGTTGCTGACCGTGCAGAGCTTCTACCGCGCGATCAACGCGCTGGCGCTGCGCCGTGGCTTCAACCCGGATCTGCCGCCGCACCTGAACAAGGTCACGGAGACGGTCTGATGGCCACGGTCCTGCGCAACGCCCGCATCCTTGCAGGCGATGAATTCCGCGACGATCTGGCGGTGGTGATCGAGGACGGCCGCATCAGTGCGCTGCTGCCCGATGCCGCGCCGCAGCTCGGCCAGGCCGCCGCGCAGGTGGACCTGGGCGGTGGCTGGCTGCTGCCCGGTTTCATCGACGTGCAGGTCAACGGCGGCGGCGGCGCGCTGTTCAACAACACGCCGGACGTAGCATCGCTGCGCACCATCGCGCAGGCGCACCGCCGTTTCGGCACCACCGCGATGCTGCCGACGCTGATCAGCGACGACGTGGGCGTGATGCGCGAGGCCATCGGTGCGATGCGCGAGGCGATCGCACAGGGCGTGCCGGGCGTGATCGGCATCCATCTGGAAGGCCCGTACATCGCGCCGGCGCGCAAGGGCACGCACGATGCCAGCAAGTTCCGCGTGCCGGACGAAGAAGAGATCGCACTGGCCGCATCGCTCGACAACGGCGTGACCCTGTTGACGCTGGCGCCGGAACGCGTGCCGCTGGAGACCATCCGTGCGCTGGTCGAGCGTGGCGTGATCGTCGCCGCTGGGCATACCGCAGGCACCTACGAAGAGATCCGCGCCGGCCTGGATGCCGGCGTGCGTGGATTCACCCATCTGTACAACGCGATGTCGCCATTGCAGGGGCGCGAGCCCGGCGCAGTGGGTGCCGCGCTGGAAGACCGCGACAGCTGGATCGGCATCATCGTCGATGGCGTGCATGTGCATCCGGCCAGCCTGCGCGTGGCCCTGGCGGCCAAGCCGCGTGGCCGCCTGCTGCTGGTGACCGATGCAATGCCGCCGGTCGGTGCCGATGACCCGAGCTACGTGCTGTACGGCGAAACCATCACGGCCATCGACGGCGTGGTGCGCAATGCCGCCGGTGCACTGGCAGGTTCGGCGCTGGACATGGCCACCGCCGTGCGCAACACCGTGCAGCTGCTCGGCCAGCCGCTGGCCGAAGCCGCACGCATGGCCTCGACCTATCCGGCGCAGTTCCTCAATGTCGATGACCGCCTCGGCCACATCGCAGAGGGCTACCAGGCCGACCTGGTGCTGCTGGATGACGCCCTGCAGGTGCGCGGCACCTGGATCGCCGGACAGTACGAGGCCGCCTGATGAACGCTACGCCGCCACGACGGCTGGGCTCGATCGATGCCCTGCGCGGCATCACCGTGGCGGCGATGCTGCTGGTCAACAATCCGGGCGACTGGAGTGCGGTGTTCGCACCACTGCGTCATTCGGAATGGCATGGCTGCACCCCTACCGATCTGGTGTTCCCGTTCTTCCTGTTCCTGGTCGGTGTGTCGATGGCCTTCAGCGTGGCGCCGCGTGCGCTGGACGCGTCGGTCCGCCCTGCGTTGGCGCGTGGCGTGCTGGAGCGCGCGCTGCGCATCCTGCTGGCCGGTGCGCTGTTGCATCTGTTGATCTGGTGGGCGCTGCAGACGCATCACTTCCGCATCTGGGGCGTGCTGCAACGCATCGCGGTATGTGCGGCGCTGGTGGGCGTGCTGGCAGTGTATGCACGGCCGCGCGTGCAGGCGGCCGTGCTGGTCACGCTGCTGGTGGGGTACACCGTACTGCTGCTGGGCATCGGCGATCTGGCGCCGTGGACCAATCCGGCCAGCCGCCTGGATACCACGCTGTTCGCCCCGTGGATCTATCAGTGGCACGCCGATACCGGGCTTGGCCATGACCCGGAAGGATTGCTGAGTACCCTGGGCGCCCTGGCCAGCACCGTGCTCGGCCTGTTGGCCGGCGGCCTGCTGCGCAACGGGCGTTCGGCGGCCCTGGCCGGGCTGGGCGTGGCAACCGCCGTGCTCGGGTTGTTGCTGGCCACCGTGCTGCCGTTGAACAAACAGCTGTGGACGCCCAGCTATGTGTTGTGGACCGGTGGCCTTGCCGCGCTGGCGCTGTGGCTGGGCCACGTGCTGATCGATCGCAAGGGTTGGCCGGCGCTGGGGCGGCGCTTCGGGGTCAATGCGATCACTGCCTATCTGGGTGCGTCAGTGATGTCGGTGGTACTGATGGCCACCGGCGCCTGGGGCTGGATCTGGCAGCAGCTGGCCGATGCGATGCCACAGGCGCTGGAACTGGCGTCGATGCTGCAGGCGGTGGCATTCGTCGCGCTGTGGTGGGGCGTGGCCTGGTGGTTGGACCGGCGGAAGATCTACCTGAAAATCTGACCTGCCTCATCCACGCATGGCGTGGATCGTCCGGGATGCGCGTGCTGGTTCAGTAGATCCACGCCCTGCGTGGATGTTCTTCTCGCTACTGGTGGCCTCCAGAAAAATGAATGGTTTCAGTCACGTAGAGGCCAGGTGAGAATCGCCCGAGTTCGCAATTGAAGTGTGATCACTGGCACGTAAATTCACCTGTCGAAACCATTCACAACAAGGCAGACTGCGCTCGCAGTACCGCATATCCGCAGTTCCTGATCCCCTGTCCAGGAGTGCCGTATGTCCCGTGCCGTCCCGCGCGCGTTTCGTCCGCGCCGCCTCACCGTTTCCGTGCTGCAGGCCCTGGCCGTTCCCTCCGTCATGCTGATGACCGCCAGCGTCGCCTGGGCCGGCTGTGACGCCATCGCGCCCGTTGCCGGCCAGACGGTCACCTGCAGCGCCAGCGCGCCCAACCCGCAGACCGTTCCCATCGCTGCCAGCGGCGCGGCCGGCATCACCGTCAACGTTGCCAGCAGCGCCCAGCTGCAGCAGAGCGGTGGCGGTTCCGCCATTGCGCTGGTCGGTGCAGGGGGCCATCTGCTGTCCAACCAGGGCGCGATCAGTTCGGTCGGTGGCGTGGCGGTGCAGCTCGGCGGCGGCAGCCGCGTCGAGAATATTGGCAGCATCAGCACGGGCAACAACATCGCGCTGCAGTTCGTCGGCAATGGTGACAGCGTGCTGGTCAACCGCGGAACGATCAGTGGCGGAACCGGCGTGCAGTTCGGTGCCGGCAACGATCGCCTGGAGATGCAGGCCGGCAGCATCAGCGGCGGTGTCCTGCAGGGCGATGGCAACGATGTGCTGCTGCTCAACGACGGCACCCTCGATCGTGTCGACCAGGGCAGCGGCGATGACCAGATGACGGTCACCGGCGGCACCATCACCGGCGTGGTCGCACAGGGCAGTGGCCGCGATGATTTCGTCATGACCGGCGGCACGATCGGCGCGCTGCAGCAGGGCGACAACATCGATACCTTCCGCATGAGCGGTGGCCGCATCATCGGCGCGTTCGAGGATGGCGACCGGGCCTGGATGACCGGTGGCCGCATCGGCCGGGTCAACATGAAGCTGGACAAGAACCTGTGGGACATGTCCGGCGGTACCGTTGACGGCAACGTGGTGACCGGCTTCGACACCGACACCATCATCATTTCGGGCACGGCCTACATCGGCGGCAACATCAGCGTCAGCGGCGGTGCCGACAGCGTGACCATCACTGATGGCACCGTGCGCGGCCAGGTGCTGCTCAGCACCGGCAACGACACGTTCAACTGGACCGATGGCGGCATCGTCTACGGTGCGATCGACATGGGCCCGGATGACGACGTTGCGAACCTGGCCAACCTCACCCAGACCCACGTCGGTGCAGTCCCCCTGTTCGACGGCGGCAGCGGCACCGACCAGCTCAACCTCACCAACGTCAAGACCACGGGCGTCGGGCGCTTCCAGAACTGGGAAACGATCAGCCTGGCCAGCAGCACCGAACTGACCTTCGACGGCAATCTGGTTCTGGGCGATGCCGGCACCGGCACCGGTACGCTCACCGTCGACGACACCAGCACATTGTTCGCTGGCGGCGGCAACCATGCCATCCGTCCGTTCATGGCATCGGGCCTGGTCAACATGGTCAATGCCGGGCGCATCGACCTGACCGCCAGCGGCAGCGCCGGTGATGCCTTCACCGTGCGCGGCAATTACCGCGGCGACGGTGGCGGTCTGTACCTGAAGACGGTGCTGGGGGCCGATGATTCGGCCAGTGACAAGCTGGTGTTCGACGGTGGCACGGCCACCGGCAGCACCGGCATCGGCATCCTCAACGTGGGCGGCGGTGGTGCGGCGACACGTACAGACGGCATTCTGGTGGTGCAGGCATTGAATGGCGCCATCACCGCGCCGGGCGCATTCTCGCTGTTCGCGCCCGTGGCGGCCGGTGCCTACGAGTATTTCCTGTTCAAGGGCGGGGTCAGCGCGGGCACCGGCGAGAACTGGTACCTGCGCTCGACGCTGGTGCAGGGACCAACCCCGGCGCCCAATGGCGC
>NZ_JAPTFX010000102.1:0-16846 GCF_030985895.1 Stenotrophomonas sp. Sm6012
GCGGCATGGATGCCGCGGCCAAGCCCCCAGGGACGGGTTTACGGCGTCCCCCGGCATCCCCATCCGCCCGGCCAGGCCCACCAACCCAGCCGGGCGATCCGCGACCTACCCAACTCAGTCGACCCGCCACGAGGGGCTGCGCCGTTCGCTGAAAATCCATGTAACCGCTTACACGGAAACGGATTTTTGCCGTAACGGGTATCATGATCGGCTGACTTCACACAGGAGCCACCCGCTCATGCGCCGCAAGATCGTCGCCGGAAACTGGAAGCTGCATGGCAGCCGTCAATTCGCCAATGAACTGCTGGGGCAGGTGGCCACCGGGCTGCCGCTGGAGGGGGTGGACGTGGTGATCCTGCCGCCGCTGCCGTACCTGGGCGAGCTGGTCGAGGACTTCGGTGACACCGGCCTGGTGTTCGGTGCGCAGGACGTCAGCAGCAACGAGAAGGGCGCCTACACCGGCGAGGTCTGCGCCGCCATGCTGCACGAGGTCGGTGCCCGCTATGGCCTGGTCGGCCATTCCGAGCGCCGCCAATACCACCACGAAAGCAGCGAACTGGTCGCGCGCAAGTTCGCCGCGGCCCTGCATGCTGGCCTGGTGCCGGTGCTGTGCGTGGGTGAAACCCTGGAGCAGCGCGAGGCGGGCCAGACCGAAGCGGTCATCGCCAGCCAGCTGGCGCCGGTGCTCGAGCTGGTCGGCGCGGCCGGTTTCGCCCAGGCCGTGGTGGCGTACGAGCCGGTCTGGGCGATCGGCACCGGCCGCACCGCCAGCAAGGAGCAGGCGCAGCAGGTGCACGCGTTCATCCGTGGCGAAGTCGCGCGTATCGATGCTAGAATCGCTGATTCACTGCCCATTGTTTACGGCGGTAGCGTGAAGCCCGACAATGCCGGGGAACTGTTCGCGCAGCCGGATGTCGATGGTGGGCTGGTCGGCGGCGCCTCCCTGGTGGCTGCGGACTTCCTGGCCATCGCAAGGGCGGCGGCCGCGAACTAATCCTAGAAGTATTGTCCGAGGGCGGTTTCCAATGCTGATGTTGATCCTCAATGTCGTCTACGTGCTGGTCGCTGTGGCCATGATCGCGCTGATCCTGATGCAGCGTGGCTCGGGTGCGGCGGCGGGTTCGGGCTTTGGTGCCGGTGCCTCGGGTACGGTATTCGGTGCGCGCGGCGCCTCGAACTTCCTGTCCAAGTCGACCAAGTGGCTGGCCGTGGTGTTCTTCGGTATCAGCCTCTTCATGGCCTGGTATGCCGGTCACGGCACCCGCCCGGCAGCCGACCAGGATCTGGGCCTGATGTCCGCTCCGGCGGCCAGTGCCCCGGCGGCTCCGGCCGGCGAACTGCCGGCCGTTCCGAAGGCCGATGCGGTCCCGGCCGCCCCGGTTCCGGCCGCGAATGTACCGGCCAAGGCGGAATCTTCGAATTCTGGTGAAGAAAAGCCTTCGGAAGGCTCCCAGAAAGACTGAAGCCGGTTACAATACGCGGCGCATCGGGAAGATAGTCTGATGTGATCGTTTGCCCAGGTGGCGGAATTGGTAGACGCACTACCTTGAGGTGGTAGCGACGCAAGTCGTAGGGGTTCGAGTCCCCTCTTGGGCACCATTTGTAAGTAAAGCGGGTTCGTCTGGCGCGCAAGGCGCCAGGCAGATTCCCGTCCACTCCCCCATGCCAAAGCGCCTGCAGGCGCGGCGGCAGAGGCAAGAGAGAATCGCTGTGCTGGCCGAATATTTGCCGTCTCTGCTGTTTCTGATCGTTGCCACCGGTATCGGCATTACGCTGATGCTGGTTGGTCGATTCCTCGGTCCCCGCCGCCCCGATCTGGAAAAGCTGTCGCCGTATGAGTGCGGCTTCGAGGCCTTCGAAGACGCGCGCATGAAGTTCGACGTGCGCTACTACCTGATCGCGATCCAGTTCATCGTCTTCGACCTGGAAATCATCTTCATCGTGCCGTGGACCCAGGTCTTCATGGAGCTGGGCGCGCGTTCGCTCATCACCATGGGCCTGTTCGTCGGCATGTTGTTCCTCGGTTTCATTTACGTCTGGAAGAAGGGAGCGCTGGAATGGGAGTGATTCAGACTCTCGATGGCCTCATGAACAACCCCACGCCGGAAGGCCGGGTTGATGACATCCTGCGGCCGGAAGGCGACAACCCGCTGCTGGAAAAGGGCTTCGTCACCACCAGCGTCGACGCACTGCTGAACTGGGCGCGCACCGGCTCGATGTGGCCGATGACCTTCGGCCTGGCCTGCTGCGCGGTCGAGATGATGCACGCCGGCGCCGCGCGCCTGGACCTTGACCGCTACGGCGTGGTGTTCCGCCCGTCGCCGCGTCAGTCCGACGTGATGATCGTGGCCGGTACCCTGGTCAACAAGATGGCCCCGGCGCTGCGCAAGGTCTACGACCAGATGCCGGACCCGAAGTGGGTCATCTCGATGGGTAGCTGCGCCAACGGCGGTGGCTATTACCACTACTCCTATTCTGTGGTGCGCGGCTGTGATCGCGTGGTGCCGGTGGACGTCTACGTCCCGGGCTGCCCGCCGACCGCCGAGGCGCTGGTGTACGGGATCCTGCAGCTGCAGAAGAAGATCTGGCGTACACAGACCATCGCCCGCTGACCCCTTCACCTGACAAGAGCGCGCCAAGCCCCCATGGCAGAGCAAGCATCCTTCATCGACCGACTCTCCGCACGTTTCGCTGGTGCGAAGGTCATCGTGGTCGAACCCCGCGGCGAAGTGACGCTGGAAGTGCCTGCCGCCGAGTGGCACGCTACCGCCCTGGCGCTGCGTGACGAGTTTGGTTTCGAGCAGGCCGTGGATCTCTGCGGCGTCGACTACCTCGGTTATGGCTCCGACGAATGGGACACCGCCGACGTGTCCTCGCAGGGCTTCAGCCGTGGCGTCGAAGGCAAGGCCCAGGGCCGCTTCGCGTGGGGCGAGTTCCCCACCGAGGAAAACGGTGCCGACGGTGCCCGCCCGCAGCACATGCCGACCCAGCGTTTCGCCGTGGTCGCCCAGCTGCGTTCGTACCAGCACAACCTGATGATGCACCTGCGCTGCTTCGCTCCTGACGAAGCGCTGCCGGTGGTGTCCTCGCTGACCGGCATCTGGCCGGGCCTGAACTGGTTCGAGCGCGAAGCGTTCGACCTGTACGGCGTGATCTTCGAAGGCCACCCGGACCTGCGCCGGATCCTGACCGACTACGGTTTCGTCGGCCATCCGTTCCGCAAGGACTTCCCGCTGATCGGCAATGTCGAAGTCCGCTACGACGAAGAAAAGAAGCGCGTGATCTACGAACCGGTCACCTCGGTGGAGCCGCGTGTCGGCGTGCCGCGCGTGATCCGCGACGACGCCCGTCTGCAGACCGCAGAAGGTGAGCGCGCGCAGGAGGCAGTGAAGTGAGCCACGTACACCAGGCCGGCGAAGCGTTCGCCAGCAACGCCGCCGAAAGCCGGCAGGAAATCCGCAACTACACCATGAACTTCGGCCCGCAGCATCCGGCCGCTCACGGTGTGCTGCGCCTGATCCTGGAAATGGACGGCGAGACCATCATGCGCGCCGACCCGCACGTGGGTCTGCTGCACCGTGGTACCGAGAAGCTGGCCGAGTCCAAGCCGTTCAACCAGTCGATCGGCTACATGGATCGCCTGGATTACGTGTCGATGATGTGCAACGAGCACGCCTACGTGCGCGCGATCGAGACCCTGATGGGCATCGAGGCGCCGGAGCGTGCGCAGTACATCCGCACCATGTACGACGAAATCACCCGCATCCTCAACCACCTGATGTGGCTGGGTTCCAACGCGCTCGACCTGGGTGCGATGGCGGTGATGCTGTACGCCTTCCGCGAGCGCGAAGAGCTGATGGACTGCTATGAAGCGGTCTCCGGCGCGCGCATGCACGCGGCGTACTACCGTCCGGGCGGTGTCTACCGCGACCTGCCGGACCACATGCCGAAGTACAAGGAATCGCGCTGGCACAAGGGCAAGGCGCTGAAGCAGCTCAATGCTTCGCGTGAGGGCTCGCTGCTGGACTTCCTGGAGAACTTCACCGTCGAGTTCCCCAAGCGTATCGACGAATACGAAACCCTGCTGACCGACAATCGTATCTGGAAGCAGCGTACCGTCGGCATCGGCGTGGTCACTCCGGAACTGGCCCACCAGTGGGGCATGACCGGCGTGATGCTGCGTGGCTCGGGCATTGCCTGGGACCTTCGCAAGAAGCGTCCGTATGCCAAGTACGATGCCGTCGATTTCGACATCCCGCTGGGCAAGGAAGGCGACTGCTACGACCGCTACCTGGTCCGCGTTGCCGAAATGCGCGAGTCCAACCGCATCATCAAGCAGTGCGTGGCGTGGCTGAAGGCCAACCCCGGCCCGGTCATGGTCAAGAACTTCAAGGTCGCTCCGCCCAAGCGCGAGGACATGAAGGACGACATGGAAGCGCTGATCCACCACTTCAAGCTGTTCAGCGAAGGCTATTGCGTGCCGGCCGGGGAAACCTACGCGGCGGTGGAAGCGCCCAAGGGCGAGTTCGGCTGCTACCTGGTCTCCGATGGCGCCAACAAGCCGTTCCGCGTGCACCTGCGTGCACCGGGCTTCGCCCACCTGTCCTCGATCGATTCGATCGTGCGCGGCCACATGCTGGCCGACGTGGTGGCGATGATCGGTACCTACGACCTGGTGTTCGGCGAGGTTGACCGGTAATGCCGTCCGCCACGCCAACGCCCGCTGCAGGCAGCCGGCGCAAGCCGGCGCCGCAGTTTCTGCAATTTCACGTTATGCATTTCGCTGAGGTCGGCCGATGAAGGCGACAGGTAATTTCGAGGCGGCGCGCGACGTCGACCCGATGGTGGTGCTGAGCGACAAGACCCGCGCTCACATCGATCACTGGCTGTCCAAGTTCCCGCCGGACCGCAAGCGCTCTGCCGTGCTGCAGGGCCTGCATGCGGCCCAGGAGCAGAACGAGGGCTGGCTGACCGACGAACTGATCGCCGGCGTGGCCAAGTACCTCGACCTGCCGCCGGTGTGGGCCTACGAGGTCGCCAGCTTCTACTCGATGTTCGAGACCGAGAAGGTGGGCCGCAACAACGTGGCCATCTGCACCAACATCAGCTGCTGGCTCAATGGCGCCGAGGACATCGTCCGCCATTGCGAGAAGAAGCTGGGCATCAAGCACGGTGAATCGACCCCGGACGGCCGCGTCTACCTCAAGCGCGAGGAAGAGTGCCTGGCCGGCTGCGGTGGCGCGCCGATGATGGTCATCAACGGTCACTACCATGAGCGTCTGACCCTGGAAAAGGTCGACGAGCTGCTGGACGGGCTGGAGTAAGGGCATGGCACATCACCACGAATCCAAGGGTCCGGTCGGCCCCGCGCCGCTGCCGCACCAGGTGGTCTACACCACCCTGCATTACGACACCCCGTGGTCGTACGAAAGCTACCTGAAGACCGGTGGCTATGCCGCCCTGCGCAAGATCCTCGAAGAGAAGATCCCGCCGGAGCAGGTCATCGAGATGGTCAAGGCCTCGGGCCTGCGCGGCCGCGGTGGCGCTGGCTTCCCGACCGGCCTGAAGTGGTCCTTCATGCCCAAGGGCAACATGCAGAAGTACATCCTCTGCAACTCGGACGAATCCGAGCCGGGCACCTGCAAGGACCGCGACATCCTGCGCTACAACCCGCATTCGGTGGTGGAAGGCATGGCGATCGCCTGCTACGCCACCGGTTCGACCGTGGGTTACAACTACCTGCGCGGTGAGTTCCACCACGAGCCGTTCGAGCACTTCGAGCAGGCCCTGGCCGACGCCTATGCAAATGGCTGGCTGGGCAAGAACGTGATGGGCTCGGGCGTGGACATCGACATCTACGGTGCGCTGGGCGCCGGCGCGTACATCTGCGGCGAAGAAACCGCGCTGATGGAATCGCTGGAAGGCAAGAAGGGCCAGCCGCGCTACAAGCCGCCGTTCCCGGCGAACTTCGGCCTGTACGGCAAGCCGTCGACGATCAACAACACCGAAACCTACGGTTCGGTGCCGGCGATCATCCGCAACGGCCCGGAGTGGTTCAAGGGCCTGAGCCTGACCGCCAACGGCGGCCCGAAGTGCTTCTCGGTGTCCGGCTGCGTGCAGAACGGCGGCAACTTCGAAGTGCCGCTGGGCACCACCTTCGACGACCTGCTGGAAATGGCCGGCGGCCTGCGTCCGGGCCGCACCCTCAAGGGCGCGATTCCCGGCGGCGTGTCGATGCCGGTGCTGACCGCGGCCGAGCTGAAGGGCCTGCCGATGGACTACGACACCATCCGTGCACTGGGCTCGGGCCTGGGTTCGGGCGCCGTCGTGGTGCTCGATGACAGCGTCTGCTGCGTCAAGTTCGCCTGCCGCATCAGCCAGTTCTTCCACAAGGAATCCTGCGGCCAGTGCACCCCGTGCCGTGAAGGCACCGGCTGGATGCACCGCGTGCTGGAGCGCATCGTCGCCGGCAAGGCCACGATGGAAGACCTGCACCAGCTGAAGGCGGTGGCCGGCCAGATCGAAGGCCACACCATCTGTGCGTTCGGCGAAGCGGCTGCATGGCCCATCCAGGGCTTCCTGCGCCAGTTCTGGGACGAGTTCGAGTACTACATCGTCAACGGTCATTCGATGGTTGACGGCAAGAAGGTGGAGGCAGCCGCTGCATGAGCGCGCAACCCGTAAATCCGAGCGTGCCACCCGATCACGTCACCATCGAGATCGATGGCAAGTCGCTGGTCGTGCCCAAGGGCTCGATGATCATCCAGGCCGCCGACAAGGCCGGCATCTCCATTCCGCGCTTCTGCTACCACGAGAAGCTGCCGATCGCCGCCAACTGCCGCATGTGCCTGGTGGACGTGGAGAAGTCGCCGAAGCCGGCGCCGGCCTGCGCCACCCCGGTGATGGACGGCATGAAGGTCGCCACCCGCAGCGAGAAGGCACTGAAGTTCCAGCGCTCGGTGATGGAGTTCCTGCTCATCAACCACCCGCTGGACTGCCCGATCTGCGACCAGGGCGGCGAGTGCGAGCTGCAGGACGTTTCGCTGGGCTATGGCCGTTCGGTCAGCCGCTTCAACGAGCGCAAGCGCGTGGTGCCGGACGAGGACATGGGCCCGCTGGTCGCCACCGAGATGACCCGCTGCATCCAGTGCACGCGCTGCGTGCGCTTTACCGCCGACGTGGCTGGCACCTATGAACTGGGTGGCATGTACCGCGGCGAGAACCTGCAGATTGGTACCTACGACGGCAAGCCGCTGACCACCGAACTGTCCGGCAACGTCGTCGACGTCTGCCCGGTCGGTGCGCTGACCAACAAGGTGTTCCAGTTCCGCGCCCGCCCGTGGGAACTGACCGCACGCGAGTCGCTGGGCTACCACGACGCAATGGGTTCGAACCTGTTCCTGCACGTGCGTCGCGGCGAAGTGCTGCGCACCGTGCCGCGCGACAACGAAGCCGTCAACGAATGCTGGCTGTCCGACCGTGACCGCTACTCGCACCAGGGCCTGTACAGCGAAGACCGTGCGGTCAAGCCGCTGCGCAAGGTCAATGGCGAGTGGAAGGAAGTGAGCTGGGCCGAAGGCCTGGCCGCGGCCGCCGAGATCCTCAAGGCCAACCAGGGCGACAACCTGGGCGTGCTGGTGCACCCGGCGACCTCGAACGAGGAGGGCGCGCTGCTGGCCCGCCTGGCCAAGGGCCTGGGTTCGAGCAATATCGACCACCGCATCAACAACCGCGATTTCTCCGACGCCGCGACTGCTGAAGTGTTCGGCCTGCCGCTGGCGGAAATCGAAGGCGCCGACCGCATCGTCGTTCTGGGCAGCAACATCCGCCACGAACTGCCGCTGCTGCACGCCCGCCTGCGCAAGGCGCAGACCACCCATGGCGCCAAGATCCACGTCGTCAACCCGGTGGACTTCGACTTTGCCTTCAGCATCGCTGGCAAGCAGATCGTCGCGCCGTCGAAGTTCGCCGACGCGCTGGCCAACGCCGAGCTGCGTTCGGCAGTGCAGGGCGGCAACAACACCGTGCTGATCGTCGGTGGCATCGCCGAGAATCACCCGCAGGCTGCCGCGATCCGCGCCGCTGCGCGTGACTTCGCAGCCGCCACCGGTGCCAAGCTGTGCCGCATCCCGCAGGGCGCCAACGCCGTTGGCCTGACCCGCGCCGGCGTGCTGCCGGCCGGCAAGGACGTCGCCGCGATGCTGGCGCAGCCGCGCCAGGCTTACGTGGTGTACGGCCTGGAGCCGGGCCTGGACTTCGCCGATGCTCCGGCGGCGCGCAAGGCGCTGGTCGGTGCCAAGGTGGTGGCCTTCAGCCAGTTCGCCTGTGTCTCCACCCGCGACGTCGCCGATGTGATCCTGCCGATCGGGGCGCTGCCGGAAATCGACGCCACCCTGACCAACCTCGATGGTCGCGAGCAGTCGGCCCGTGCCGGCGGCAAGCTGCCGGGCGAGGCGCGTGAAGGCTGGCGCGTGCTGCGCGCACTGGGCGGCGAAATGGCGCTGGCCGGTTTCGACTTCACCGACCTGGCCGGCCTGCGCGCCAGCCTGGCCCCGGTGTCGGTCAGCGTTGCCGCTTCGGCGCAGCCGGCCGTAGCCGGCGAGGGCCTGGAAGTGGCTTCGACCGCCGCGATCTACCGCACCGACGCGGTGGTCCGTCGCGCCCCGGCGCTGCAGTCGCATCCGCTCAACAACGCCCCGCGCATCGTGCTGAACGCTGAAGATGCCGCTCGCCTGCAGCTGCAGGAAGGGCAGATGGCCAAGGTCGGCACCGATGCCGGCAAGGCCACCCTGCCGGTGGTGGTCGACGCCCGCGTCGCTGCGGGTTCGGTCTGGATTGAATCGGGCCACGGCGCGACCGCGCCGCTGGGTGCCGCTCGCGTAACGGTGGTGGCTGCATGAACGAATTGCTGTTGAACGCGGTCGACCCGCTGCACCAGTGGCTGCTTGGCCTCGGTGACATCGGCGCGCTGATCTGGATCATCCTGAAGATCCTGGTGATCACCGTTCCGGTGATCATCTCGGTGGCCTTCTACGTGGTCTGGGAACGCAAGCTGATCGGCTGGATGCACGTCCGCCACGGCCCGATGTACGTGGGCATGGGCATCTTCCAGGCCTTCGCCGACGTCTTCAAGCTGTTGTTCAAGGAAGTGGTGCAGCCGAGCAGTGCCAACAAGGCGATCTACCTGCTGGCCCCGCTGATCACCCTGGCCCCGGCCTTCGCGGCCTGGTCGGTGGTGCCCTTCGATTCGCAGATCGTGCTGTCCAACGCCAACGCCGGCCTGCTGTACCTGCTGGCGATGACCTCGCTGGGCATCTACGGCATCATCCTGGCCGGTTGGGCCTCCAACTCGAAGTACGCCTTCCTCGGTGCCATGCGCGCTTCGGCGCAGATGATCAGCTACGAAATCGCGATGGGCTTCGCCCTGGTCGGCGTGATGATCGCCTCGGGCAGCCTGAACCTGAGCAACATCGTGATGGCGCAGGCCGGCAGCTCCGGCTTCTTCGACTGGTTCCTGCTGCCGCTGTTCCCGCTGTTCGTCATCTACTGGGTGTCGGGCGTGGCGGAAACCAACCGCGCGCCGTTCGACGTGGTGGAAGGCGAGTCGGAAATCGTTGCCGGCCACATGGTCGAATACTCCGGCGGTGCCTTTGCGCTGTTCTTCCTGGCCGAATACGCGAACATGATCCTGATCAGCTTCCTGATCTCGATCTTCTTCCTCGGCGGCTGGCTGAGCCCGGTCCAGGGCTGGGTCAACTTCGGCGATGTCTCGCCGCTGGTCGACTGGATCTGGAAGGGTGGTGCACCGTGGCTGTTCGTCAAGGTGTTCTTCTTCGCCAGTGCCTACATCTGGTTCCGTGCCAGCTTCCCGCGCTTCCGCTATGACCAGATCATGCGCCTGGGCTGGAAGGTCTTCATCCCGCTGGCCATTCTGTGGATCGCGGTTACCGCCGTCATGGTGTTCTTCGGCGTGATTCAAAAGGGCGTCTAAAGTGATGAACAGGATTACCCATTACTTCAAGAGCCTGCTGCTGCTCGAACTGCTGGCGGGCCTCTGGCTGACGCTGAAGTACAGCTTCAAGCCGAAGTACACGATGATGTACCCGATGGAGAAGTTCCCGCAGTCGCCGCGCTTCCGTGGCCTGCACGCCCTGCGCCGTTATCCCAACGGTGAAGAGCGCTGCATCGCCTGCAAGCTGTGCGAAGCGGTGTGCCCGGCGCTGGCCATCACCATCGACTCGGCCAAGCGCGAAGACGGCACCCGCCGTACCACGCGCTACGACATCGACCTGTTCAAGTGCATCTTCTGCGGCTTCTGCGAAGAAAGCTGCCCGGTGGACTCGATCGTCGAAACCCACATCCTCGAGTACCACTTCGAGAATCGTGGTGAAAACATCGTTACCAAGCCGCAGCTGCTGGCCCTGGGCGACCGTCTCGAATCCGAGATCGCCGAGCGTCGCGCCGCCGATGCCGCTTACCGCTGAGGTCGAGAGATGGATTGGGTAAATATCGCTTTCTGGGTGTTCGCCATCGCAGCAACGGTTTCGGCCGGTGCGGTGATCAGCGTGCGCAACCCGGTTCACGCCGTGCTCTGCCTGGTGCTGACCTTCTTCTCCATCGCCTGCGTGTGGCTGCTGGTGGGCGCCGAGTTCCTCGGCGTGGCCCTGGTGCTGGTCTACGTCGGCGCGGTGATGGTGCTGTTCCTGTTCGTGGTGATGATGCTGGACATCGACCCCACCAAGCTGCGTGAGGGCTGGGTGCGCTACCTGCCGGTCGGCCTGATCGTCGCGGTCGCGATGCTGGTGCAGATGCTGATCCTGATCGGTGTCAAGGCCCGCTCGGTCACCCCGTTCCCGGCCGACAACGCGGCCGCGGTCGCCGCCGACAGCTCCAACGTCACCTGGCTGGCGCGCACGCTGTTCACCGAATACCTGCTGCCGTTCGAGTTCGCCGCCGTCATCCTGACCGTGGCCGTCGTCGCCGCCGTGATGCTGACCCTGCGCCGCCGTACCGGTGTGAAGAGCCAGAACCCGGGCGAGCAGACCATGGTCAAGGCCGGCCAGCGCCTGCGCATGGTCAAGATGGGCGCCGAAGCACCGGTCGTGCACAGCAACAGCAAGCCGGCCGCCGGCGAGGAGACCCAGCCGTGATTACCCTTGGCCACATGCTTGCGCTCGGCGCGGTGCTGTTCGCCATCAGCCTGGCCGGCATCTTCCTCAACCGGAAGAACGTCATCGTCCTGCTGATGTCGATCGAACTGATGCTGCTGTCGGTGAACATCAATTTCGTCGGCTTCTCGCGTCAGCTGGGCGATCCGTCCGGCCAGCTGTTCGTGTTCTTCATCCTGACCGTCGCCGCCGCGGAAGCCGCCATCGGCCTGGCGATCCTGGTGACCCTGTTCCGTACCCGCCGCACGATCAATGTCGGCGAAGTCGATTCGTTGAAGGGCTGATCCACAGATGGAAATCACTCTCTCCAAGAGTCTGTTGATCGCAGTGGTGCTTGCACCGCTGTTCGGCAGCATCATCGCCGGCCTGTTCGGTCGCCAGGTCAAGCGCTTCGGCGCGCAGACCATCACCATCCTCGGCGTCGCGGTTGCCTGCGGCCTGTCGATGTACACGCTCTACCAGCTACTGTGGGGCGGTGCGCAGCCGTTCAACCAGAACATCTACACGTTCTTCGAAGTCGGCCAGTATTCGGCCCACGTCGGCTTCATGGTCGACAAGCTGACCGCGATGATGATGGTGGTGGTGACCTTCGTGTCGCTGCTGGTCCACATCTACACGATCGGCTACATGCAGGACGATCCGGGCTACCAGCGGTTCTTCAGCTACATCTCGCTGTTCACCTTCTCGATGCTCACCCTGGTGATGAGCAACAACTTCCTGCAGCTGTTCTTCGGCTGGGAAGCGGTGGGCCTGGTGTCGTACCTGCTGATCGGCTTCTGGTTCAAGCGCCCGACCGCGATCTTCGCCAACATGAAGGCGTTCCTGGTCAACCGCGTCGGTGACTTCGGCTTCCTGCTGGGCATCGCCGGCGTGCTGTGGGTGTTCGGCACCCTGGACTACTCGCAGGTGTTCTCGCAGGCCGGCATGCTGGCTGATCCGCGCGCCCAGCTGCAGATCTGGGACGGCACGATCCTCGGCATGCAGCTGCTGAACGAGCCGGTGATCTGGTCGATCGCCACCGTCATCTGCATCTGCCTGTTCATCGGCGCCATGGGCAAGTCGGCCCAGGTCCCGCTGCACGTGTGGCTGCCGGACTCGATGGAAGGCCCGACCCCGATCTCGGCACTGATCCACGCCGCGACGATGGTGACCGCCGGTATCTTCATGGTTACCCGCATGTCGCCGCTGTTCGAGCTGTCGCAGACCGCGCTGAACTTCATCCTCTTCATCGGTGCCACCACCGCGTTCTTCACCGGCCTGATCGGCATCGTGCAGAACGACATCAAGCGCGTCGTCGCGTATTCCACGCTGTCGCAGCTGGGCTACATGACCGTGGCGCTGGGCGTGTCGGCCTATTCGGCCGCCGTGTTCCACCTGATGACCCACGCCTTCTTCAAGGCCCTGCTGTTCCTGGGCGCCGGCTCGGTCATCATCGCGATGCACCACGAGCAGGACATGCGCAAGATGGGCGGCCTGCGCAAGTACATGCCGATCACCTTCGTCACCATGTGGATCGGTACCCTGGCCCTGGTCGGTACGCCGTTCTTCTCGGGCTTCTACTCGAAGGACACCATCATCGAGGCGGCCGAGATCCACGCCCACATGCAGAACAGCTGGGTGGCCACCTATGGCTACTGGGCGGTGCTGGGTGGCGTGCTGGTGACCAGCTTCTACAGCTTCCGCCTGCTGTTCATGACCTTCCACGGCAAGGAGCGCTTCCGCGACGCGCATGATGACCATGGCCACGGCCATGACGATCACCACGCCGCAGATGCGCACCATGCCGATGCCCACCACGGCGATGCCCATGACGACCACGGCCATGGCCACGGCCCGCATGAGCCGCATGAAACCCCGTGGGTGGTGACCCTGCCGCTGATCCTGCTGGCCATCCCGTCGATTGCCATCGGTTTCTTCAGCATCGGTCCGATGCTGCATGGCACCGACTGGGCCGGCCACCACGCCCACGCGGCGATCCAGGGCCAGGTCAACACGTTCTTCACCGGCATCGTCGACTTCTACGATCCGGCCAAGAACACCGTTGCCTTCCTGGGTGAAGAGTTCCACGGGCCGGTGGCGTTCGCGCTGCACGGCATGATGCTGCCGCCGTTCTGGCTGACCCTGGCGGGCTTCCTGCTGGCCGCACTGTTCTACCTGTGGAAGCCGGACCTGTCGGGCAAGGCGCGCAAGACCTTCGCCCCGCTGGTGTCGGTGCTGGAAAACAAGTACGGCTTCGACAAGCTGTGGATCGATGGCTTTGCCGGCGGCAGCGTCAAGCTGGGCAAGGTCTCGCGCTGGATCGACAGCAACATCGTCGACGGCGTGGTCAATCTCTCGGCACGTGTTGTGGACGTCGCAGCCGGCGTGCTGCGTCGTACCCAATCCGGTTTCCTCTATCACTACGCCTTCGCGATGATCATCGGTCTGATTGCCCTGCTGGGCGTGCTGATGCATTACCTGCGTTGATGACCTGTACGGAATAAGAAGACGTGTCGAACTGGCCTCTACTCAGTGTCCTCATCTGGCTGCCGATCCTCGGTGGCGCCCTGATCCTTGCGATCCGTGATGCGCAGACCGCCCGCTGGGCGTCGCTGGGCGTCGCTGTGCTGACCTTCGTGGCGAGCCTCTCGCTGCTGAGTGGCTACAACGCGGGCATCGACGGTCTGCAGTTCGTCGAGACCCATGCCTGGATCCCGGCGTACAAGATCGGCTACAACCTGGGCGTGGACGGCATCGCCGTGGCCCTGATCCTGCTGACCACGCTGGTCAGCGTGCTTGCCCTGATCGGTGCCTGGAGCGCCATCGACAAGCGCGTCAACCAGTACGTGGCCGCCTTCCTGATCCTGGAAGGCGTCACGGTCGGTATCTTCTCGGCCACGGACGCGATGCTGTTCTACGTGTTCTTCGAGGCGATGCTGATCCCGATGTTCCTGATCATCGGTGTCTGGGGTGGCCCGCGCCGCATCTACGCCGCGCTGAAGTTCTTCCTCTACACCTTCCTTGGCTCGGTGCTGATGCTGGTGGCGCTGATCTACCTGTACCTGAAGGGGGGCAGCTTCCAGCTGGCCGACCTGTATGCGCTGCCGCTGTCGGCCAAGGAACAGACCTGGATCTTCTTCGCCTTCCTGATCGCCTTCGCGGTCAAGGTGCCGATGTTCCCGGTCCACACCTGGCTGCCGGATGCCCACGTGGAAGCGCCGACCGCCGGTTCGGTGATCCTGGCCGCCATCGCCCTGAAGATCGGTGGCTACGGCTTCCTGCGCTTCAACCTGCCGATCGTCCCCGATGCTTCGCAGGAATGGGCCTGGCTGGTGATCGCGCTGTCGCTGATCGCGGTGATCTACGTCGGCCTGGTCGCCCTGGTGCAGGACGACATGAAGAAGCTGATCGCGTATTCGTCGATCGCGCACATGGGCTTCGTCACCCTCGGTACCTTCATCGCCCTGTGGCTGGTGCGTGAAGCCGGCAACGCCGATGCGGCCCGCCTGGGCCTGCAGGGCGCCATGGTGCAGATGATCTCGCACGGCTTCGTGTCCGGTGCGATGTTCTCCTGCGTCGGCGTGCTGTACGACCGCATGCACAGCCGCCGCATCGCCGACTACGGCGGCGTGGTCAACGTGATGCCGTGGTTCGCCACCTTCGCCATGCTGTTCTTCATGGCCAACGCGGGCCTGCCGGGTACCAGCGGCTTCGTCGGCGAGTTCATGGTCATCCTGTCGGCGTTCCAGCGTAATCCGTGGATCGCGCTGGGCGCGGCCACCACCCTGATCATCGGCGCCGCCTACACCCTGTGGCTGTACAAGCGCATCTTCTTCGGCGAAGTGGCCAACAGCCACGTTGCCGAACTGAAGGACATCAACGGCCGCGAATGGCTGGTGCTGGGCGTGTTCGCCATCGGCGTACTGGCCCTGGGCATCTATCCCAAGCCGCTGACCGCCCTGATGGAGCCCTCGATCGCGAAGCTGGCGATGCAGATCGCATCCAGCAAGCTGCTGTAATTCCAGGATTTGATGATGACCACCTCGCCGCTGCTGCCATTGACCGCTGCTGACCTGCCACCGCTCGCTCCCGAGCTGGTGCTGATCGGTAGCGCCTTCGCCCTGATGATCCTCGACCTGTTCGTCAGCAACCGGAACAAGATCGTCACCCACCTGTTCTCGCTCGCTGCGCTGGCCGTGGTGCTGTTCATGCTGGCCACCGGCGTGGGCGGGCAGGGCGAGGTCTTCCATGGCATGTTCGTGCGCGATACCGCCGCGGACGTGATGAAGACCGGGATCGTGCTGCTCAGCGGCCTGACCCTGGTCTATGGCTGGCGCTACCTGCGTGATCGCAACCTGTTCCAGGGCGAGATCCCGGTGCTGATCCTGTTCGGCACCGCCGGCATGATGATCCTGGTCTCGGCCGGCAGCCTGCTGATGGTCTACCTGGGCCTGGAACTGCTGGCGCTGTGCTCCTACGCGCTGGTCGCCAGCAACCGCGAGAACGGCCTGGCCTCGGAAGCGGCGATGAAGTACATCGTGCTCGGTTCGCTGGCCTCGGGCCTGCTGCTGTACGGCATGTCGCTGATCTACGGTGCCACCGGCAGCCTGCACCTGGACGTCATCCGCGATGCCATCCCGCATTCGGAAGAGCGCGTGCTGCTGATCACCGGTGCGGTGTTCATGATCGCCGGCGTCGCCTTCAAGCTGGGTGCCGCGCCGTTCCACATGTGGCTGCCCGACGTGTACCAGGGTGCCCCGGCACCGATCGCACTGTTCATCAGCTCGGCGCCGAAGCTGGCCGCCTTCGGCATGGCCTACCGCCTGCTGGAAATGGGCGTGGGCCCGCTGTCGACCGAACTGCAGCTGCTGATCGCCGGCCTGGCGGCGGTGTCGCTGGTCATCGGCAACCTGATGGCCATCGCGCAGAGCAACCTCAAGCGCATGCTGGCGTTCTCCACCGTTTCGCACATCGGCTTCCTGCTGATGGGCATCGCCGGTGGTGGCGCGCAGGGCTATGCCGCCGCGCTGTTCTATGCACTGGCCTACGCCATCATGTCGACCGCTGCCTTCGGTGCGATCATCGCCCTGTCGCGTGCCGGCTTCGAGGCCGAGAACATCGAAGACTTCAAGGGCCTGAATGCCCGCAACCCGTGGATGGCTGGCCTGGTGCTGTGCATCATGGCGTCGCTGGCTGGCATCCCGCCGTTCCTGGGCTTCTGGACCAAGCTGGCCGTGCTCGGCGCAGCGGTCAACGGCGGCCTGCTGTGGCTGGCAATCCTCGGCGTGCTGTGTGCCGTGGTCGGCTGCTTCTACTACCTGCGCGTGATCAAGGTCATGTACTTCGATGAGCCGGTGGGCGAGGCCATGCCGCGCAGCAACGACCGCGTGCTGGGCCTGGTGCTGGGCGTGAACGCACTGGCGCTGCTGGCGCTGGGCATTGCCTGGAACCCGATCATGGTCTGGTGCCAGCAGGCATTTGCGCATCTTGCATAAAAGTTGACACAAAGCTGCGCGATTCGTGTAATATGCGCAGCCTGAGTTGTCACTGCAGCGGTTCAGCCAGAACATCGTTGCGGTAGCCCTCCTCGAAAGAGCAGGGCAGCAGTTCAAACACTTCCGGTGCGGGGTGGAGCAGTCTGGCAGCTCGTCGGGCTCATAACCCGAAGGTCGCAGGTTCAAATCCTGCCCCCGCTACCA
>NZ_JAPTFX010000103.1:0-16752 GCF_030985895.1 Stenotrophomonas sp. Sm6012
GTTGCGGGGGCGTGAGCGCCATGGATGGCGCGACCGAGCCTACATGGACGTATTTACGGCGTCCCCCGCAACCGGACCCATCCCGCCATCCCACGGATAGCCCGCTGTTGCTGTTGCTTCGGCTGTTGCTTCGGCTGTTGCTTCGGCTGTTGCTTCGGCTGTTGCTTCGGCTGTTGCTGTTGCTGTTGCCTGCAGCAGGTGCAGGGCGCAGCCCTGCAGACAACCCCTTCCCTGAGCATTCCGCGCACTGCTTTGAGCGCCGCGCACACGCTGGCCACGGCACGCTGTCCGGCAACGGAACCGCCCGTCATCCACCGAGAACCACCATGACCCTGCATCACCTGCCCCTGCGCAGCGCCCTGCTGCTGGCCCTGTCCGTCCTGCCGCTGGCCGCCCAGGCCGAAGCCACTTCGCCCGCTCCCACCCAGCAGGTGCCCGGCGTCTACCACCAACGCGTCGGCACCCTGCAGGTCACCGCCCTGTTCGATGGCGTGGTCGCGCTGGGCCGGCAGGAAGTGATGGACGTGCCGCCAACGCTGGTCAGCCGCCTGCTCGAGGGGCGCTACGTGCCGGAAGACACGAAGGGCCTGCAGACCGCCATCAACGCCTTCCTGGTGCGCCAGGGAAACCACCTGACCCTGGTCGATACCGGCACCGCGCAGTGCTTCGGCCCCGGCCTGGGCCAGGTGCTGGGCAACCTGCGTGCCTCCGGCGTGGACCCGGCCGAGGTGGACGAGGTGCTGCTCACCCATGCCCATCCGGACCACCTGTGCGGCGTGCTCGACGCGCAGGGCAAGCCGGCCTATCCGAATGCCACCGTGTGGCTGTCCAGGGCCGATGCCGATTACTGGCTCAATCCGGCCAGCGAGGCCACCGCGCCGAAGGGCGTGCGCTTCGCCTTCCCGCTGGCGCGCAACGCGGTAGCGCCGTACCAGGCCAGCGGCCACCTGCGCACCTTCAACCCCGGCGATGCGCTGCCCGGCGGCGCGGTGGCAATGGATACCCACGGCCACACCCCGGGCCACGTCTCCTACCGGTTCGACAGCCAGGGCCAGTCACTGCTGGTGTGGGGCGATGTGCTGCACTTCCACGCGGTGCAGTTCGCACATCCGGAGGCTGCGTTCGAGGCCGATTCGGACCGCAAGGCGGCCACGGCCAGCCGTCGCGGCCTGCTGCAGCAGGCCAGCGCCAAGGGCTGGTGGGTGGCCGGTGCGCACCTGCCGTTCCCGGGCCTGGGCCATGTGCGCAGCGAAGGCCAGGCCTATGCGTGGGTGCCGGCGGAGTATTCGCCGTTGAAATGATGTGCCGACCAGGGTCGGTACCCACCCGATCGGGTAGCGCCCGGCTGCCAGCCGGGCGACGGGGGAATGCTTATTCCAACCCCAGCCAGCCGCCGATCACGCCGCGGGCTTCGTCCACGCCGGTACGGTCCTCGCCGGAGAACACCTGCACGCTGACGCTGTCGCCGTAGGCCGAGTGCAGCTCCTTGCGCACCTTCTGCAGGGTCTGCATCTGCTGGCTGCGGCTGAGCTTGTCGGCCTTGGTCAGCAGCGCGTGCGCCGGCATGCCGCGCTGCACCGCGTAGGACAGCATCTGCCGGTCGTAATCCTTCAGCGGGTGGCGGATATCCATCACCACCACCAGGCCCTTCAGGGCTTCGCGGGTGCGGAAGTACCGGTCGATGAAGGCCTGCCAGTGCGCCTGCAGGTCCAGCGGCACCTTGGCGTAGCCGTAACCGGGCAGGTCGACCAGGTGGGCGTCCGGGGTGATCTGGAAGAACACCAGCTGCTGGGTGCGGCCGGGGGTCTTGGACACGCGGGCCAGGGCGTTCTGCCGAGTCAGCGCGTTGAGGGCGCTGGACTTGCCGGCGTTGGAGCGGCCGGCGAAGGCCACTTCGGCGCCTTCATCGGGCGGCAGCTGCCGCACGTTGTGGGCCGAGAGGTGGTAACGGGCGCGTTCGATGAGCAATGACATGTGCCTAGGATCGCATGTTGCGGCGCCGCGCGCCCGTTCCCGGCGCCGCTGGCCGGGAAAATGCTGCACTGCTGCGTTGACCGTGCGCGGAAACGCCGTTGATAATCCGGGCGATGCCGGCGGCCACCGCCCGGCCCGGTCCATACGGAGCTTTAGCATGCGCCACGCTCGCGTTCTTGCCGTATCCGCCCTTGCCACTGCCGTAGTCGTTGCCGCCGCTGCGTTCGCGCAGACCACATTGACCCCGCTGCCTGACAACGGGCCGATCAAGACCGCCTCGCTGGAGGTGGATTTCAGCAAGACCCACTGGGGCGATGCCAAGGCAGGCCAGACCAAGGCCTCGGCCTGCGCGGCCTGCCACGGCGCCGACGGCAATTCCACGGTTGAGATGTACCCGTCCATCGCCGGCCAGAGCGAACGCTACGTGGCCCAGCAGATGGCCCTGATCGCCAACGGCCAGCGCAGTTCCGGCGCGGCGGTGGCGATGGTGCCGTTCGTGCAGAACCTCACCCCGCAGGACATGCGCGACATCGGCGCGTTCTTCGCCACCCAGAAGGCCACGGCCGGCATCGCCGACGACACCGCAGTCACCGACGGCCCGTACAAGGGCATGAAGTTCTACGAGATCGGCCAGCAGCTGTACCGCGGTGGCGACGCCAAGCGCGGCCTGCCGGCCTGCATGGCATGCCATGGCCCCAGCGGCGCTGGCAATCCGGGGCCGGCCTATCCGCATCTCGGTGGCCAGCACGCCAGTTATGTCGCGCGCCGCCTGCAGGAGTACCAGGCCGGGCAGACCCATGAGACCGACAAGACCCATTTCCAGATCATGGCCACGGTCGCGCAGAAGCTGAGCGAACAGGAGGTGCAGGCGCTGTCGAGCTACCTGCAGGGCCTGCACAACAAGGCCGACGACCTGGCCGCTACGGCCACGCCGACGCAACCGGCTGCCGCCCCCTGACCACCACTGGTCGGCCCGGTCCGCCACCGCGGCCCCCGCCTGCGGTATGTTTCCTTCACGCCGGCGACCGCGCCGGCGTTGCTTTTTTCAACGGAGATGCGTGTCGATGAGGTTGATTCCCCGCCTGCTGTTGTCCCTGCTGGTCCTGCTGCCGCTGGCCGCCAGTGCCGCCACCCCTGCCAACGCACCGCTGGTGGAAGGCAAAGACTACGAACGCATTGCCCAGCCGGGCCCGTTCCAGCCGCTGGCCGGGAAGATCGAAGTGGTCGAGGTCTTCGGCTACACCTGCCCGCACTGCGCCCATTTCGAGCCGCAGCTGGAGGCCTGGGCCGCCAAGCTGCCGGCCGACGTGCGCTTCACCCCGGTGCCGGCCGCCTTCGGCGGCGCCTGGGATGCCTGGGCCCTGGCCTACTACGCCGCTGACGAAGTGGGCGTGGCCAAGCGCAGCCATGCGGCCGTGTTCAAGGCACTGCACCAGGACGGCGCGCTGCCGATGCAGAACATCTCGGCCGATGAGCTCGCCAACTTCTACAAAGCCTACGGCGTGGCCCCGGACCGTTACCTGCAGGCGCTGCGGGGCGAGGCCGTGCAGAAGAAGGTCGATGCCGCCCGCGCGTTCGCCCAGCGCACCAAGGTGCCGGGCACCCCGGCCATCATCATCAACGGCCAGTACCTGGTGCGTGGCAACAGCTTCGACGACCAGCTGCGCATCGCCTCGGCGCTGATCGCCCAGGCCCGCGCGGCCCGCGGCCGCTGAACCAACACCCACCATCGACACGGCGCTGTCGCCGCCGCGTGTCATCATTTCCCTCTGGCCGGTGCCTGACGCCGGCCCCACCATTCCAGATGCTGGAGACGTTTCCATGAAGACCCGTTTCGCCGCCCTCGCCCTCGCAGCGCTGCTGCCGATCCTGGCCGCCTGCAAGGCCGATGACGGCAGCGCCAACACCACCGCGGCTCCGGCCGAACCAGCACCGGCTCCGGCCAGCACCGAGCCGGCGACTCCGGCGGCGGGCGCCGAGGGCGCTGCCCCGGCCGCTGCCGAAGGCGACAAGGCTGCGGCCGAAGCCGCTCCGGCGGCCGCTCCGGCCCCGACCACCGCCGCGCTGACCGGCCCGGCCCCGGTGGAAGGCGCCGATTACCAGGTCATCCCGAACGGCCAGCCGTTCCAGCCGGCCGCCGGCAAGATCGAAGTGACCGAGATCTTCGGCTACGTCTGCCCGGCCTGTGCCGCGTTCCAGCCGCTGGTCGGCCCGTGGAAGGCCGGCCTGCCGAGCGACGTGAACTTCGTCTACGTGCCGGCCATGTTCGGCGGCACCTGGGATGACTACGCCCGTGCCTTCTATGCCGCGCAGACCCTGGGCGTGCAGGAGAAGACCCACGAAGCGCTGTACGCCGCCATCCACTCGCAGAAGACCCTGAAGGGCGAGCGCGGTCGTGACTCGGTGGACGACATCGCCAAGTTCTACGGCGCCTATGGCGTGGATCCGAAGCAGTTCGCCGCCACCATGGGCAGCTTCGCGGTGAACGCCAAGACCAACTCGGCCAAGCAGTTCGCCCAGCGCAGCCAGATCAGCGGCACGCCGTCGATCATCGTCAATGGCAAGTACCTGGTGAAGGGCAAGAGCTTCCCGGACATGCTGCGCATTGCCGACCACCTGATCGCCCGCGAACGCGGTGCGGCCCAGGCTCACTGATCCAAGAGACGTTTTCCCCGGCCGTGAATTCCCCCCGTACACGGACCCTGCGCTTGCTGACGGCCAACATCCAGGCCGGCTCAAGTACCCGCCGCTACAGCGACTATGTGACCCGCAGCTGGTCACATGCGCTGCCGGCGGGTCGCAAGCGCAGCAGCCTTGACGCGATTGCCACCTTGGCGCGCGAACATGACATCGTCGGCCTGCAGGAGGCCGACCCGGGCAGCCTGCGCTCGGGCTTCACCAACCAGACCCATTACCTGGCCCAGCGCGCCGGCTTCAATTACTGGAGCCACC
Organism: Stenotrophomonas sp. Sm6012; assembly: GCF_030985895.1. Classification (NCBI taxonomy): domain Bacteria; kingdom Pseudomonadati; phylum Pseudomonadota; class Gammaproteobacteria; order Lysobacterales; family Lysobacteraceae; genus Stenotrophomonas; species Stenotrophomonas sp. Sm6012. The sequence goes on from NZ_JAPTFX010000103.1 coordinate 4,927, forward strand.
AGCCGAACCGGCGCATGGGCGGGGTCGCCTCCAGCGCCAACGGCCTGCTGAGCAAGCTGGAACCGGTGGAAGTGCAGGACCACGCCCTGCCCGGCCGCATCGGCGGGCGCGGCGTGCTGCTGGCCAAGTTCGGCGACGGTACCGACGGCCTCGCCGTGGCGGTGGCGCATCTGTCACTCGGCGCGGGCTCGCGGATGTCGCAGCTGGGCTTCATCGCCGAGCTGCTGTCCGACCATCCCAACGCGGTGCTGATGGGCGATTTCAACTGCCTGGCCGAACGCCCGGAAATGCAGGTGCTGTACCAGAAGACCCGGCTGCAGCCGCCCGGCTGCATCGTGCCGACCTTCCCCAGCTGGCGCCCCGACCGCGCCATCGACCACATCCTGGTCAGCAGCGGGCTGCAGACCCGCACCGTGGAGGCCGTACCGGCCGCGTTCTCCGATCACCTCGCCCTGGCGATGGCGATCGACGTCCCGGCCGACGCCCTGCGCTGAAAAAGGGGACGGAGGGGATTAAGTCGTTTGTGGCACAAACGACTTAATCCCCTCCGTCCCTTTTTTCATGCGGTGACCGGCACCTTCAGCCTTCGCGCGGTCATCGTGCTGCCCACCGAGGCCAGCACGGTGCAGCCGATCGCCAGCCACTGCAGCCCATGCAGGTGCTCGTGCAGCAGCAGCATCGCCCACAGCGCGGCCACCGCCGGTTCCATGCTGATCAGGATGCCGAAGGTCTCCTTGGGCAGGCGCTTGAGCGCCATCATTTCCAGCGACATCGGGATCGCACTGGATACCAGCGCCACCAGCAGCCCCGCCGCCAGGATCTTCGGATCGAGCAGCGCGCTACCCGCATGCACCACGCCCACCGGCACCACCACCAGCGATGCCGCCAGCAGCCCCAGCGACACCGAATGCCCGGCGTGCAGGTGGCCGGCGCGCTTTCCGAACACGATGTACAGGCCCCAGCACGCCGCCGCACCCATGGCATACAGCACACCGGCCGGGTCCAGCGCCGGGCCGCCCCCCAACGGCAGCAGCAGCAACAACCCCACCACCGCGCAGCCTACCCAGACAAAGTCGATCGGTCGTCGTGATGACAGCATCGCCACCGTCAACGGCCCGGTGAATTCAATGGCCACCGCGATGCCGAAGGGAATCGTGCGCAGGGCCATGTAGAACAGCAGGTTCATCAGGCCCAGGGTGAGCCCGTAGCGCAGGATGGTGATCACATCCACGCGGCTGGTTTTCCAGCGCCACGGCCGCCAGAACAGCAGCAGCAACAGCGCCGAGAAGCCCACGCGCAGCGCGCTGGTGCCCTGGGCGCCGATCAGCGGGAACAGGTGTTTTGCATAGGAGGTGCCGATGGCCAGCGAGGTGACCGAGCCCAGCACCGCCAGCGCCGGCAACATCGGCGCGAATCGTGAGGTCTGCATGGGCAAAGTCTATTGCGCCCACGCCGAGCACTTGGCTCAATTGACAGCCCGTTCGTGCAATTTCTGCTCGCCATGGCCATCGCCCCCGTGCTCGACAGTTTCGACCGCGCCATCCTCGACCTGCTGCAGCGGGACAACACCCTGCCGCAGCGCGAAATCGCCGAGGCCGTGCACCTGTCCACCCCGGCCGTGCAACGCCGGATCAAGCGCCTGCAGGACAGCGGCGTGATCGCGGCCAATGTGGCGGTGGTCGCCGCAGCCAAGGTCGGGCGACCGCTAACCATCATCGTCGAGGTGCGCGTGGTCAGCGAGCAGCGCGAGCGCGTGGCGCCGTTCAAGCGCCGCGTGCAGGACGACCCGGCGGTGCAGCAGTGCTACTCGATCACCGGCGACGGCGACTTCCTGCTGCTGCTTTCAGCGGCGTCGATGGAAGAATACGAGGCGATCACCGAGCGCCTGTTCGGCGGTGATGGCAACATCGAGCGCTTCCGGACCTCGGTGGCACTGGGGACGCTGAAGCGGAGTTTCGAAGTGCCGCTGCTACCGGCCCTGTAGAGTCGAGCTTGCTCGACTGCCCTTTGACGACTCCCCTTTGACCGCAAAGCAACAGCCGTCGAGCATGACTCGGCCCTACATTCTGCAGACATGAGCATACTGAATTCCCCGGCCCGTCGATTGCGCCGCTGGTTGCTGCGCGGCCTGTGGCTGGCCATCGCCGTGGTTGCGGGGGTCGTACTGTGGAACAGCCCGTGGGCGGCCGCACCGAAGATGTTGTGGACACTCGCGCGGATGCCCGCCGCCACCGCGCTGCCGGTGCCGGTGCAGGGCGTGCGCCCAAGGCAGATCGCCGACACCTTCGGTGCGCCGCGCGGTCGTGACCGCACGCATGCGGGTATCGACATCTTCGCCAAGCGCGGTACGCCGGTGCGCAGCGCCACGCCTGGCGTCGTCGCCGATGTCAGCGAACGCGGGCTTGGCGGCCGCCAGGTGTGGGTGATCGGGCCGGGACGGGAACGCTACTACTACGCGCATCTGGAAAGCTGGGCCGACGGTCTGGCACGCGGCCAGGTGGTCCGGCCCGGCGACCTGCTCGGCCATGTCGGCGACAGCGGCAACGCCAAGGGCACGCCGCCGCACCTGCACTGGGGCATCTACGGTTCCCAGGGCGCGCGCGACCCGCTGCCGCTGCTGCGCTGACCCCTTGGCCGACCAGGCTCGACGCCACGCCCGGCCAGACGCATCATCGACCGCAGTGACAGGGAAGCACACCGATGACCCGCCTTCGCACCATCGCGCCGTTCGTCACCCTGGCGCTGCTGGTCACCAGCTGCAGCACCGTGCAGGCACGCCGCGACCCGTTGTGTGCGCATCTTCTTGCCTTCGCCAACAGCGCCTCGATCGGCACCCAGCCGGCGATTGAACTGGTCAGCGACTGGAGCAGCTTCAGCAAGCACTGCACGCATGGCGGCACCCCTGCGGGCAGGCAGTTCTGCGATTGGCTGCTGCCCAATACGTCCACCGAATTCGCCACGATCAACATCCAGCGCACCCTGGCCTGCCTGGCCGCCGGGACGAACTACGCCGGCTCGGAACGGCTGTTCCCGGAATACGTGACCGGAAAGGTGCAGTCCCTGGATGTGCGCGGACTCGACGAGGACGTAGTGATCACCGTCGAATACGCCGTCGGCATCGAGGGGGAACGGCCGCGCATGAAGGTCCAGGCCGAACGCCTGCCACCGCCGGACTAGATCGGCCGCGACAGCATGCGCACCGCCCTCGCCCATTTGTAAACGACAACAATTCCCATTACGCTATTTGCGTTTTGCGGACGGCCAGGACGGTTCGTCCGTGCTCGCATTGCCCAGCCACCGCCCTGAACGCAGGGTTCCGCCAGCGGCGTGAGATCCCCACCAGCCGCGGCGCCAGACCATCCGGGAAGCCGGTCGGACGCACGCACGTGCCCGTCCAGGAACCCCAATGATCCGTTCGACCTCCCCCGTTCTGCCACATCGCCTGTCCGCGGCGGTGCTGTCCGCCCTCAGCCTGGCCATCGCCCCGGCCGCCTTTGCCGACACCGCCGCCGACCCGACCACCCTCGACAAGGTCGTGGTCAAGGGTGAGCGTGCCGAAGGCTATTCGGTGCGCCGTACCTCCGCCGGTACCCGTTTCGACCTGGCACCGCGCGAGATCCCGCAGTCGATCAGCATCATCAGCCACCAGCGCATCGAAGACCAGAAGCTGGACGACATCATCGACGTGCTGGCCAACACCACCGGCGTGACCAGCACCCAGTCCGACAGCGAGCGCACCGAGTTCTACGCGCGTGGGTTCTACATCGATGCCTACCAGTTCGATGGCCTGCCGACGCAGATGGTGCAGAACTGGAGCTACGGTGATTCCGGCCTCGATCTGGCCCTGTACGACCGCGTGGAAGTGGTGCGCGGTGCCACCGGCCTGCTCAGTGGTGCCGGCAATCCGTCGGCATCGGTGAACCTGATCCGCAAGCATGCCGACAGCGCGGAACTGACCGGCAGCGTCTCGGTGAACGTGGGCAGCTGGGGCCGCACCCGCACCACCGTGGACGTGGGCAGCGCGCTCAATGCCAGCGGTACCGTGCGTGGCCGCGTCATCGGCAGCTACCTGGATACCGACGGCCAGATGGACCGCTACAACCAGCGCAAGACGCTGGGCTACGCGGTCATCGATGCCGACCTGACCCCGGACACCCAGCTGAGCGTGGGCTACGACTACCAGCAAAAGCGCGCCAATGGCGCCACCTGGGGCGGCTTCCCGATGCTGTACTCGGACGGCAGCCGCACGCCGTATGACGAGTCCTTCAATGCCAGCCCGGACTGGACCTACTGGGACACCACCAGCAAGCGTGCCTTCGCCACGCTGCAGCATGCCTTCAGCAACGGCTGGAAGTTCAAGATCGGCGCCACCCACGACGAGACCAAGGCCGACGACAAGCTGTTCTATCCGGCCTACAACAACTGGGTCACAGGGGCCTCCAACTTCAACAAGACCACCGGTGCTGGCATCTCGCCGTCGGCCGGCTTCTACAACACCGAGCGCAAGGTCAACGCCATCGACGGCTACGTGGATGGTCCGTTCCGCCTGTTCGGCCGCGAACACCAGTTCATGGCCGGCCTGAGCTACAACAAGCGTGAATACGCCAACTACGGCGACTACCAGGTGGGCGGGGCCAACCTGCTGTGGGATCCGTTTGCCAGCTACTTCAACTGGACCGGCAACATCAGCCAGCCCAACTGGAACCCGCTGGCGCTGGCCAGCCGCGGCACCATCACCCAGAAGGCCGGCTACCTCGCCACCCGCCTGTCGCTGGCCGACCCGCTGAAGCTGATCCTCGGTGCGCGCTACACCGACTGGAAGAGCGAAGGCGAGAACGATGACCGCGAACACAAGGTGACCACGCCCTACGCCGGCCTGGTGTACGACATCAACGACACCTGGTCTGCCTACACCAGCTATACCGAAATCTTCCAGCCACAGACCGCGCGCGACCGCAACGATCGCTACCTCGATCCGGTGGATGGCAAGAGCTACGAAGTGGGCGTCAAGGCCGCTTGGTTCGACAATCGCCTGAATGCCTCGCTGGCGGTCTTCCGCATCGAGCAGGACAACGTCGCCCAGGCCACCAATGAACCGATCATCGGCCGGCCCGGCGAACTCGCTTCGATTGCCGCGCGTGGCACCGTCAGCCGCGGCTTCGAGTTCGAAGTGAACGGCGAGCTGGCACCGGGCTGGAATGCCACCTTCGGCGCATCACGCTACGTGGCCAAGGACATCAACGGCAGCGACATCAACACCAACCTGCCGCAGACCGCGTTGAAGCTGTTCACCAGCTACACCCCGCAGTCGCTGCAGGAACTGACCGTCGGCGGCGGCGCCAACTGGCAGAACCGCATCTACTACACGGTGCCGGCCTATGGCCGCATCGAGCAGAGCGGCTATGCGCTGGCCAGCGCCTTCGTCCGCTACCGTATCTCGCCGGAGTTCAGCGTGCAGGCCAACCTCAACAACCTGCTGGACAAGAAATACCTGTCGCAGATCAATGGCTACGGCGCGTTCGGTGATGGCCGCAACGGCTCGCTGACCTTTACCTGGTCGTTCTGATGCAAACGGCGCCGGGGTAACCCGGCGCCGTTCATTCCGTAGCGTCGAGCGCCGCACCGGGAGGTTCCCGGCGTGGCATCCCGAGGTCAGAAACGCAGGTCCGCGCGCAGGTACCAGTAGCGGCCACGCGGGATGTCGTAGGTCGAGGCGTCGTAGCCGTTCAACGAACACGACAGGCAGATCGGCGGATCCTTGTCGAAGACGTTGTTCAGGCCAGCGGTCAGCTGCAGCCCCTTCATCCAGTCGATCTTGTAGCCCACCTGCATGTCGTGGAAGGTGGTGGCCGACAGCGTGTTGGTGCCGGCCGCCTGGTTGCTGCACACCGGGAACACCGCAGCATCACCGCAGTTCTCGGTCAGCTCGGAGATGTGGCGCACCGTCCAGTTGGCGCTCCAGCGATCCATCGTCCAGCCGATGCTGGCGTTGCTGGTCCACTCCGGAATCGAACTGTCGGCCACTTCCACGCCGGGCTTCTGCGGCTGCTTCTGCCCGGCCGCACCGGTGGCCTCGTAACGGCCGACGAAGGTGTTCTTCCAGGCCAGCTTGAACTGGCCGATGGAGGTCTGCGGCAACGTCCAGAACAGGTCCACGTCCCAGCCATCGGTCTTGATCGACCCCAGGTTGGTCAGGCGGTTGTTGAAGCTGCTGACCGCACCGGTGCTGGCACGGGTGATGCCATTGCAGTAGATCGGGTCCAGCGTATCCACGCACAGGTCCAGCTGGGTCTGCGCGTTGATCGCCTGGATCGCGCCGTCGATGGCATGGCGATAGAAGGTCACCTCCACATCGAAGCGCTCCGACCACGACGCGTTGTTGCCGAACCACGGGCTCCACACGAAGCCGGCGCTGAAGCTGCGCGAGCGTTCCGGATCCAGCTCGCGGTTGCCGCCGGTGGTCACCGAGATCTGCGAGTTGGCCTGCTGGAAGCCGGCCGGTACGCCCAGCGCGGTACAGTTGGCCGCACTGCCACGCGGCGGCGTGCCACCCAGGCCCACCGAGCACGGATCGAACAGCTGCAGGTCGGCACGCGCGGCCGAGCCGTACAGTTCACCGATCGACGGTGCGCGGAAGCCTTCGGCATAGGTCGTGCGCAGCACGAAGTCGTCGGTCACCTGCCAGCGCAGGCCGTACTTCGGCGTGAACTCGCCACCGAAGGTGGAGTAATCCGAATAGCGCCCGGCCAGGCTGAGATCGAGCTTCTTGCCGAATGAGGAGTCGGCGAAGATCGGCACGCTCAGCTCCAGGTAGGCCTCGTTGACGTCATAGGAGCCGGAGGTCGGCTGCGACGGTACGCCGTTGTAGTGGCCGATCACCGTCAGCGGATCAGGCTGGTAGGAACCTTTGTACCTGCGATGCTCGACGCCGGTGGCGAAGGACACCGGGCCGGCCGGCAGCGAGAACAGCTCGCTGGACAGGTTGGCGGTGAACAGGCTCAGTTCGTTCTGGCTGCGGTCGCGCACCACCGGCTGGATCCACTTCAGCATGTCCGGGGTGATCGAGCCGACGCCACCGAAGATGTTCAGCGGCACGCAGCCCGGGGTCGCGGCGCACACCGCCGGATCGCCCAGTGCCATGTTCACCTTGTAGATGTCATAGCTGCCGTAGTTGGTCTGTTCGGCCTTGTTCTTGCTGTACATGCCGTTGACATCCCAGTACCAGCTGCGGTCGGCGGCATGGAAGTCGCCGACCAGGCCGGTGGCGAAATAGGTGGTGTCCACCTTCTGCTTGAACACGCGCGCACCGCCTTCCACCGGGCGGCGGCCGATCAGGCTCATGTTGTCGCCAGACACCAGGTCGAAGCCGAACGGGTTGTACGGGTTCAGGCGCGAGACCACGATGTTGTCGGCCAGCGGATTGCCGGTGGCACCGTCGGGGCCGAAGAACAGCGGCTCCGGCCCGGCCTGGTTGGTCGACTCGCGGCGGTTGCCCAGTGCCTTGACGTACCACTGCACGTTGTCGGTGATGTCGAAGCGGAACTGGCCGAACAGGCCTTTGCGCTCCGACGGCGTCAGCACCATGTTGTATTCGGCGAAGTTGAAGCGGTCGGCGCTGGTGAAGCAATGGTAGTCATCGGTGCGGTTGCAGCCGGCGCTGCCGTCGTAACGCGGATTGCTCACGCCGGTATTGGGCACGATGTTCTGCGAGGCGCCGGTGTTTGGATCGACGAAGGCGAAGCGGCCCTGCGGAATGCCGCCACTGCCGAACGCCAGGCCGGTGCCCGGAATCGGGAAGCGCGACTGCTCGCGGTCCTTGGCGAACACCGGGTCCTGCTTGGTCCAGCTGGCGCCCAGGAACAGGCTGAAGCGATCGCCGCTCTTGCCCCAGGCCAGGTCAACGCCCTTCTGCGTGCCGTCGCCCTTGCTGTATTCGCCGTAGTTCAACGTCACCTGGCCGCCATCGAAATCGCGGCGGGTGATGATGTTGACCACGCCGGCAATGGCGTCGGAGCCGTACAGCGATGACGCACCGTCCTCCAGCACTTCGATGCGTTCGACGATGGCCAGCGGAATGGTGTTGAGGTCGGTGGCCGAGCCCACGCCGGACGCGGACGATTCATTGACCCAGCGGATGCCATCGACCAGCACCAGCACGCGCTTGGCGCCCAGGTGGCGCAGATCAACCTGTGCCGAACCGGCGCCCACGCCACTGCCATCGGGCGGGAAGCCGAAATTGCCGGACGAATTAAACTTGGCATTGAGCGCCGACCCGGACCCGGTGAGCTGCTGCAGCACCTCGCCGATCGAGGTCAGGCCGGTGCGCTCGATGTCACCGCGGGTCAGCGTCTGGATCGGTACCTGGCCTTCGACTTCAGCGCGCTTGATGCGGGTACCGGTGACTTCCACCGCATCGAGGTTGGTGGTGGATTGTGCAGCGGCACCCAGCGGTGCCAGGGCCGTCACGCACAGCGCGACGGCAACCGCCAACGGGCGGTGATGCAGGTGAATCATTCGCTCTCTCTCCAAAGGAATGTCGGGACATGGACTGCCGCGCTCCCCCCTGCATGGCGGCAGCGTCTCCTTTGTAAACAAGCGGTAAAAATCACGGCGTGATGATCGACACTCTTTCACGCGGAATTGACGCAATTGACAGCTGATTACGTCAAATAACGACAGATTAAGACCGGACGGTACTGTTCGCCGTGCGCAGCACAGATGCCAGCTGCGACAGCGCGCGCCGAGATCAACCGTCTTTCATCAAGCCGTCTTGCCAGTGTCGCCACGGACGGTCGAGTGCGTCCACGCGCAGGCCGTGCTGGCTGACAGCCAGCAGCACACGCGCCATGTCCTGGTAATCGGTGTCGTCGGCGGTCGATAGGCGCACCGCCGGGCGACGCGGCAGTGGCAGCTGCTGCGCCTGCGCCAGTAGCTGCTGCAGCGCCGGCATATCCAGCGGTTGTCCCTTCAGGAACATGCCCCCTGCGGCATCGATGTGCAGATCGATCGATTCCGGTGATGATTGGTACGGCCAGGGCGGGCACCAGGTGCGCTGCTGCAACGGCAGGACGCCGATGGCCTGCGCCGTTGGAAGCGTGGTGATCACCAACACCAGCAGCACCAGCAATACATCCACCAGCGGTGCCAGATTGAGCGTGGCCATCAGTGGGGTCGCGTGCTGTGTCCCGTATCGCATACCGCGCTCCGTCGCAGGAAGGGTGGCCTGCCGATGGCAGGCCGCCCGTTGACCCACTCACCGCACGAAGGCGATGCGCTCCATGCCGGTCGCCTCGGCGGCGGCGAGGATCCTGGCCATGCCTTCGTATTCGGCCGCCGGATCGGTGGCGATACGCAGCTCCGGCAGGTTGCCAGCGTGCTCACCCGCCTGCGCCTGCAGGCGCGCCTGCAGATCGCCGATCGCCATCGGTTGCCCGTCCCAGCTCAGCTGGTTGGACGCATCCAGGCGCAGCTCGATCGGCGCTGGCGGTTCGGGGCGATCGATCGTGCGATCGGCGGCCTGTGGCAACTGCACGGTAATCGGCCGGGCCACGATCGGCGCGGTCACGATGAAGATGATCAACAGCACCAGCATCACATCCACCAGTGGCGTGACATTGATCTCCGCCAGCGGGCCGCCTCGTCCTGCGCTACTGAACGCCATGTGCCGCTCCTGCAGCCGGGCCGTTCGCCCAAGGCCGACACTACGGCGCGTGCCGCCCCGAATGGCAGTGCCGGTGTCCGCAACATTCAGCTGCCGTTGCCGAGCTGCGGCGTGCACGCAATGCGAAACTGAATTCAGCCAGCGCCCGCTATGCTGGGCGCCATGACCCGACGCTCTTCGACCGCCCTGTCCCTGCTGCCCTTGGCCACCACGCTGCTGATCGGCTGCGCCAATGCCCAGTCCCTCGATGCCCAGAATGCGCAGCTGAAAGCCGCCATCGCTGCCGCCGAGCGCGGCCAGTTCGATCCCGGCCAGGCCGGTGCGCTCAGCCGCCACCCGGCCTATGGCTGGCTGGAGTACGCCAACCTGCGCCGCAACATCGATACCGTCGATACCGCACAGGCACAGGCCTTCCTCAAGCGCTACGACGGCCAGGCCGTGGCCACCACCTTCCGCAGCGTGTGGCTGCCCTCGGTCGCGCGACGCCAGGACTGGCCGACCCTGCTCGCCAACTGGGCGCCCACCGACAACGCCGGCCTGCGCTGCGCCCAGCTGACCGCGCGCCAGGTGACCGGCAAGGTAGATCCGCAGTGGATCAGCGAGGCACAGGACCTGTGGCGCAAGAACGGCAAGTCGCTGCCCGACGGCTGCGATGCGGTTTTCGCCGTGCTGCAGGCGCACGGCGGGTTGAGTGACGCGCTGCGCTGGGAGCGCATCGACGCGGCCGCCGACGCGCAGCAGCCGGCGGTGATGCGCAGTGCCGCGCGCGGCCTGCCCGCCACCGACCTGGCACTGGCCAACACGTACGCCGCCTTCGTCGACAAACCCAACGCCAGCGCACTGAACTGGCCGCGCAACGAGCGCAGCCGGCGCATCGCCACCGATGGCCTGGCCAAACTGGCCAAGGCCGACCCGGGCGCCACCGAGCAGCAGTTGCCGCAGTACGCGCAGGCCCTCGGCCTGAGTGCCGACCAGCAGGGCCAGGTGCTGTACCAGATCGCGCTGTGGACGGTGGCCTCCTATCTGCCGGAGTCGGCGCGCCGCCTCAATGCGGTGCCGGAGTCGGCGTATGACGAGCGCCTGCACGAATGGCGCGTGCGCGAGGCCATGTCGCGTGGCGACTGGCCGGCGGCACTGACCGCGCTGCGCAAGATGGGCAGCAAGCAACGCAGCGACCCGCGCTGGCGCTACTTCGAAGGCCGCATGCTGGAGAAGACCGGCCAGGCACAGCAGGCCCAGGCGCTGTTCCGCGATGCCGCACGTGCCCCCACCTTCCACGGCTTCCTCGCCGCCGACAAGTTGCAGCAGGGCTATACGCTGTGCCCGTGGAAGCCGAACGACAGCGCGCAGGCGCAGGCCGTGATCGCGCGCGACCCGGCCATCCAGCGTGCGATGGCGCTGTACCAGATCGACCGCACCGGCTGGGCCGTGGCCGAATGGAACAGCGCGCTGTCGCGCTTCGATGACACCCAGCGCCGCCTCGCCGTGCGCGTGGCGCAGGACAACGGCTGGTTCGACCGCGCCGTGTTCGCACTCGGCAAGCAGCCGCAGGAACAGCGCCTGTACGACCTGCGCTTCCCGCTGCACCACGACGCCACCATCCGCCGCGAATCGGCACGCAACGCCATCGACCCGGCCTGGGTGGCGGCGGAAATCCGCGCGGAGAGCACCTTCACCCCGCGCGCGCGCTCGCCTGCCAACGCAATGGGCCTGATGCAGGTGTTGCCGGCCACCGGTGCCGGCGTGGCCAAGTCGATCGGCCTGACCGGCTACGGCGGTGCCGACAGTCTGTACGACCCGGACACCAACATCGCCATCGGTACCGCGTACCTGCGCCAGCTGATGAACAAGTACGACGGCCTGCCGTACGTGACCATCGCTGCCTACAACGCCGGCCCGACCCCGACCGCCCGCTGGCAGGGCCAGCGACCGGGCTTCGATCCGGACCTGTGGATCGAAACGATCAGCTACAAGGAAACCCGTGAGTACGTGGCCCGCGTGCTGGCCTTCAGCGTGATCTACGACTGGCGCCTCAACGGCGATGCGCTGCCGCTGAGCGACCGCCTGATGGGCCGCCTGGTGGACAAGCGCAAGAGCTTCAGCTGCGCCGCCAACGCCGACCAGGGCGGCGATTGATCGCAACACGGTAGTGGGGGGGGGGGGGG
>NZ_JAPTFX010000104.1:0-16691 GCF_030985895.1 Stenotrophomonas sp. Sm6012
TATCGCACCCCTGAATTTCATTCGATATCTGACAGATGTGTCGACCAAGGTCGACACCCACCAACAGCCGCAGAAATCTGTCAGGGGTGGGGCGGTGTCGTAGTGCGGGGTGTCAGCCGCATGGATGCGGCTGCCAAGCCTACATGGACGTACTTGCGGCGTCCCCGCACTCCGGCACCGCCCCACCATCCCACAGGAAGCCCGCTTCTGCTGTTGCTGTTGCTCTGGTTCGTAGCGGGTGCAGGGCGCAGCCCTGCCGAACAAACCCTATTCCTCGACCGGGAAATCCTCAATCGGCTTCAGCACATCGTAGTGCTCGCGATGCAGCTTGCCCTTCAGCTTCGGCAGCTCCGGCAACGGCGCATCCACCCGCGTGTCCGGCAACCGGTCCAGCAGGTTGCGCACCAGGGTCAGCCGGCCCAGCCGCTGGTCGTTGAAATCCACCAGCGTCCACGGCGCGCCTTCGCGATGGGTGGCCCGCAGCATCGCCTCGCGCGCTTCGGTGTAAGCGCTGTACTTGCTGCGTGACTTCAGGTCGACCGGCGACAGCTTCCAGCCCTTCAGTGGATCGATGTGGCGCTCGGCAAAGCGCTTTTCCTGCTGCTCCTGGTCCACGCACAGCCAGTACTTGAACAACAGGATGCCGTCGTCCACCAGCAGCTGCTCGAACACCGGCGCCTGGCGCAGGAACTGCTGGTACTCGGTCTCGGTGCAGTACCCCATCACCCGCTCGACGCCGGCGCGGTTGTACCAGCTGCGGTCCATCAGCACGATCTCGCCGGCGGCGGGAAGGTGCGATGCATAACGTTGGAAGTACCACTGCGTGGCTTCACGGTCGGTGGGCTTGGGCAAGGCCACCACCCGGCACTGGCGAGGGTTGAGATGCTGGCTGATGGCCTGGATCGCGCCACCCTTGCCGGCCGTATCCCTGCCTTCGAACAGCACCAGCAGGCGCTGGCCGCTGTGCTGCACCCAGCGCGCCATCGCGGTCAGTTCCAGCTGCAGCGGCAGCAGCAGTTCGTCGTACTCCTTGCGCTTGAGCTTTGCCATCGTCACACCACGCGGGAAGGAAGCCCGAGCGTAGCGCAGCGGGCGCTCAGGTTCTGTCGACGCCGCGCCAGCCGTGCTGACCGGCAAACTGCTGCAGCAGCGCTGACAGGTCGCGGGCGAAGCCGGCCATGTCGAAGAGGCCGCTGTGGTCGCGTGCCTGCGCCAGCTCGGCACGCAGCGCGGCCAGTGCCGTCGGGTCGTTGCCCAACGCACTGGCGGTGGCGATGAACGCTGCATCATCGGCGACGTTCATCTGCGCCAGGCCGAGATGGTGGTTGAGGCTGCCGGCCACCCGCGCGGCGAAGGTGTCGCCGGGGCAGGTCAGCACCGGGCAGCCGGCCCACAGCGCGTCGGACGCAGTGGTGTGCGCGTTGTACGGATGCGTGTCGAGGAACAGATCGGCCAGCTGATAGCGGGCCAGGTACTGCGGATGCGGCAGCTTGGTCATGAACACCAGGCGTGCCGGGTCCAGACCCGCGTTCTGCGCAGCCGCGCGCAGCCGTGCATCGGCCTGGCCCGGGCCGGACAGCAGCCACAGCACGCTGCCAGGCACCGCCTGCAGTACGGCGAAGGCGCGGCCCACGCTGTGCGGGTTGAGCTTGTAGCTGTTGTTGAAGCAGCAGAACACCACGCCGCGTTCGGGCAGGCCGCACTCGGCACGCGTCGGTATGGGTTCCAGCACACGGGTGTTGTCCGAAGGCTGGAAGGCGCGCGGCAGGCGCAGCACGCGTTCGCTGTAATGCGGTTGCAGTGATGGCGGAAGGGTGAAGTCATCACCGATCACTGCATCCATCCACGGCGCTCCGGACGTGCCCGGGTAGGCCAGCCAGTTCAGCTGCAGCGGGGCAGGGCGCATGGCCAGCACTTCCGGCGTGCCGCCGCCACCCCAGCCGCGCAGGTCGAACAACAGGTCGATGCCTTGCCCGCGGATGCGGGTGGCCGTGTCGGCATGACGCAGGCCAGCCACGTCGTGCAGCTGCGTCGCCGCCTGCAGTCGTTGGCGGATGCGGCTGCCATCGTCGCGGTTCAGCGCGAACAGATGCAGCTGCAGCGCAGGGTCGTCGCGCAGCTGCTCGAGCAGGGCCACGGTCAGCAGCCCGGTGGGATGGGCGCCGAATCCGTTGGAGAGGAAACCGACCCGCAACGGGCCCTGGGTGCGTACCGTTACCGGTGGCAACGGTCGCACCGAAGCGGCTACGGCAGATGCACGGGCGCGCGCGCAGGCCAGCTGCTCGGCGGCGGAGGCGTCTTCGCTGAGGAAGGCGAACGGTTCGACCACACCTTGTCCGGAGGCAAGTGCACTGCGCACCTGCGCGGCCAGCGCGTCCACGTCCTGCCAGTCGCACAGGCGACGCTGCCAGGCCAGGCGTTGTGCGGCGATGTACGGCTCGGACGGCATCAGTGCGTGCGCGCGTCGATACGCCGCCGCCGCGCCCTCGGCATCATCGGCATCTTCCAGCGCGTGGCCCAGCCACAGCGCGATGCCCGGGTGCTGCGGTGCCAGAGCGGCCGCCTGGCCAAGCAGCGTCGCGGCGTCGGCATGCGCGCCGGCCATCCATGCCACGCGGCCCAGGCGCGCCAGCGCTTCGGGATGGTTCGGGCGCAGCTGCAGCGCGCGTCGTGCAGCCTGTTCGCCGGCGGCGATGTCGCCGGCTTCCAGTTCCAGGTCGGCCAGCATCACCCAGGCGACGAAATCGTTGGGCTGGCGCGCGATCGCCTGCTGCAGGTGCTGCCGCTGCTGCCAGGCGGACATGCGACTCAGCCCGCCGACAGCTGGGCCAGGGCGTCGACCTGGTGCTCGTGGCTGAGCCGCTGCAGCAGCGGGTCGAGGTCGCCGGCCAGGATGTTGGGCAGGTCGTACAGGGTCAGGCCTTCCACGCGGTGGTCGGTGATCCGCCCCTGCGGGAAGTTGTAGGTACGGATGCGCTGGCTGCGGTCGCCACTGCCGACCTGCAGGCGCCGTGATTCAGCCTGTGCTGCGTCCTGGCGCTGGCGTTCGGCGTCGAGCAGCTGCGCCTTCAGGCGCTTCATCGCCTTGTCGCGGTTGGCGTGCTGGCTGCGTTCGGTCTGGCACTCCACCACCACGCCGGTCGGCACGTGGGTGATGCGGATGGCCGATTCGGTCTTGTTGACGTGCTGGCCACCGGCACCGGAGGAGCGGAAGGTGTCCACCTTCAGGTCGGCCGGATTGATGATGATGTCATCGACTTCGTCGGCCTCGGGAATGATCGCCACGGTGGCGGCCGAGGTGTGGATGCGGCCCTGCGATTCGGTGGCCGGCACGCGCTGCACGCGGTGCGTGCCCGATTCGAATTTCAGGCGCGAGAACGCACCACGGCCGACCACGCGCGCCACCACTTCCTTGTAGCCGCCGTGTTCGCCCGGGTTGTCCGATTCAATCTCGACCTTCCAGCCCTGGCGCTCGGCGTAGCGGGCGTACATGCGGAACAGGTCGCCGGCAAAGATCGCCGCTTCGTCGCCGCCGGTGCCAGCGCGCACTTCCAGGAACAGGTTGCCTTCGTCACGTGGGTCGCGCGGCACCAGCAGCAGCGCCAGCTCCTGTTCCAGTTGCTGCAGGCGCGTCTGCGCGGCGGCGATCTCCTCGTCGGCCAGCTCGCGCAGGTCGGGATCGGCGCGCATGCCTTCGGCGGCGGCCAGGTCGGCCTTGGCGCGGGCCTCATCGGCAAGTGCAGCAGCGACCGGTTCAAGTTGGGCGAATTCGCGCGAAAGGTCGCGGAAACGGGTGTTGTCGGCGACCACATCGGGTTCGGCGAGCAGGCGTTCCAGTTCTTCGCGGCGCTCGGCCAGCGCTTCCAGCTTACGGCGCAGGGTCGGCGTCATCGGGTCTCACGGGTGGGTGGCGGTAACCCGGCGTGGCCGGGAACAGGCGCTCGGCGGCGCGGGTCAGGTCGGCATCGCCGCTCAGCGCGGCGGCGCGCAGGGCAGCGGTCGGTGGATGCAGCAAGCGGTTGGTCAGGCCGTGGGCCAGCAGTTCCAGTACTTCGTCGGCCGGCTTGCCGTTGGCCAGCTGCTGGCGGGCGCGCTCCAGCAGCTCGGTGCGGGTAGCCTCGCCGAATGCGCGCAGCTGCCGCAGCGGTGCCTGGTGGGCGCTGGCCTGCTGCGTTTCGATGAAGCGCGACACCTGCAGGTCGATGATGGCTTCGGCCTCTGCGGCCGCCTCGCGGCGGCCACGGCGGTTGTCTTCCACCGCGCGTTCGAGGTCGTCGACGGTATAGAGGAAGGCATCATTGAGCGTGCCGACCTCGGCCTCGATGTCGCGCGGCACGGCCAGGTCGAACAGCAGCATCGGCTTGTGCCGGCGCGCGCGCAGGGCCTTGGCCACCATCTCGCGATGGATCACCGGTTCGCGTGCGGCGGTGGCCGAGAACACCACATCGGCCTCGCCCAGATGACGGTCCAGTTCGGTCAGCGGCAGGGCCACGCCGCCATGGCGAGTGGCCAGTTCCTGCGCGTGGGCGAGGGTGCGGTTGGCGATCAGCAGCCGCCGTACCTTGCCTTCACTCAGGTGCCGCGCGGCCAGTTCGATGGTCTCGCCGGCACCGACCAGCAGCACCGTGGAATCGTCCAGGCGTGCAAACGCGTTCTGCGCCAGGCGCACCGCAGCCGACGCCACCGACACCGGGTTGGCGCCGACCTGGGTATCGGTGCGGGCGCGCTTGGCCACCGAGAAGGTCTGCTGGAACAGGCGGTCCAGGCGCTGGCCGAGCAGGCCGTGGTCACGCGCGGTCGACCAGGCATCCTTCACCTGGCCCAGGATCTGTGGTTCGCCCAGCACCATCGAATCCAGCCCGGTGGCAACCCGGAACAGGTGGCGCACGGCCTCGGCATCGGCGTGCTGGTACAGATAGCCCTGCAGGTCGCCGGCCTGGGCGTGCAGCCATTGGTCCAGCGCCTGCGCCGAATCGGCCACGGCGTACAGTTCGGTGCGGTTGCAGGTGGACAGCAGTACCGCCTCGGCGATCTGCGGGGTATCGCGCAGCGAACCGAGCGCGCGCGGCAACCCCTCACCGGCGAAGGCCGCGCGCTCGCGCAGCTCTACCGGTGCGGTCTGGTGATTCAGTCCGAGCACCCACAGGGTCATTGTTCAGTTGCTTGCGATAAGCTGCTGGCCATTGGACGACATTTTAAGGCCCCGATGCCGACGATGCCCGCATTGATTCGCATCCCCAGTGTTCTGCTGCTGTCCCTGGCCTGCGGCCAGGCCCTGGCAGCGGTGCCGCCCAAGGCGCCCGTACCGGCCGCGGCCACTGAGGAACTGGCGCTGGAACCGGTGATGGCCGGTGAGTTCGCGCTGCAGGCCGGCAAGCTGGCCGAGGCCGCACGCGGGTACCTGCAGGCGGCCCAGCAGACCGACGGCGATGCCGGCCTGGCCGAGCGCGCGACCCGCATTTCCATGCTCGCCAACGACGATGCCAGCGCCGCCAAGGGCCTGGCCCTGTGGCAGCAGCGCGCGCCGCGCTCGTTGACCATGCGCAGCGCCGCCGGTGCGCTGGCCATGCGCCAGGGCGATGTGAAGGCTGCCCGCGCCGAGCTGCAGGCCTTGCTGGCCGACCCTGATGAACGTGGCTGGAAGTTCGCGCTGGCCGCGCTGATCGGCGGAGGCCGCGATCCGGCGGTGCCGGCGCAGGTGCTGGGTGAGCTGGTCGATGCCAACGCCATTCCGCCGAAGATCGAGGCCTGGCAGGAGTTCGGCCGCCTGGCCCTGCGCATGGACAAGCCCGAGCTGGCGCGGCGCATGATCGACGAAGTGGTCAAGCGCTTCCCCGAGGAGCCGCGCGTGGCGCTGCTGCGTGCCAGCCAGCTGCAGCAGGCCGGCGAGACCGACAAGGCGTTGTCGCTGCTGCACGACGTCGAGCCGAAGACCCGCCAGGACCCGGAACTGCGCAACGCGGTGGCCATCGCCTATGACAGCCTCGGACAGCCGTCCGCGGCCGAGCGGGTGCTGGCGTTCGGCCCGCAGGACGTGCAGACCTGGGGCATGCGCGCCTCGCTGCTGGCCAAGCAGGGCGACAAGGCGGCGCTGTCCAACCTGTACAACGAACTGTCACGGCAGGCGGCCAAGCCGGACCCGGCGCAGCGCCTGCTGCTCGGAAAGATCGCCGAATACCTGAAGCGCTATCCCGAGGCGGTGCAGTGGTACCACAGCGTGCCCGGTGGCGATGAGCTGAGCGAGGCGCGCCTGCGTGCGGCCAATGCGCAGGCGTTGGCCGGGCGCCTGCCGCTGGCGCTGGATGAAGTGCATGCCATCCAGTCCGACGCCGTGGTCGACGACGATGTGCGCCGCGATGCCTATCTGCTGGAGGCCGAGCTGCGCCAGCGCGCCGACGACAGCGCCGGCGAGCTGGATGCGCTGGCCCGCGGCCTGGCCGCCTACCCGGATGACAACGGGCTGCTGTACGCCCGTGCGCTCACCTGGGAGCGCCGCGACGACATCCCGCGTGCCGAGGCCGACCTGCGCAAGATCCTGGTGACCGACCCGGAAAACGTGCCGGCACTGAACGCGCTGGGCTACACCCTGGCCGACCGTACCGGCCGTCTGCAGGAGGCGCTGGAGCTGATCGACCGCGCCCGCGTGGCCGAGCCGGACAACGCGGCCATCGTCGACAGCTACGGCTGGGTGCTGTACCGCTTGGGCCGCAAGGAAGAGGCCCTGGTGCAGCTGCGCCGTGCCTGGACCCTGGCCAAGGACCCGGAGATCGCCGCCCATGTCGGCGAAGTGCTGTGGGTGCTGGGCAAGCATGACGAGGCCCGCCACTTCTTCGAGGAAGCGGCCAAGCTCGATCCCGAGAACCGCGCGCTGCTGCGCGCCCGCGAGAAATTCAATCCATGAGTGTTTCCCTTATCCGGCCGCTGCTGTTGGCGGCCGTGAGCCTGGCGGTCAGCGCGTGCACGACGGTGGGCGCGCAGAAGACGCCGGCCCCGGCCGTGGTCGAGACGGTGTCAGCCGAAGCGGCGCAGGCCGAGGCCGCGCGCGTGGCGGCGCTGCAGGCACAGCCGGACTGGGCCTTCCAGGGCCGGGTCGCGGTCAGCAAGGGCAAGGACGGTGGCAGTGGTCGCATCGACTGGAAGCAGGACGGGCGCCGCTACGTGGTCGAGCTGAGCGCACCGGTGACCCGGCAGAGCTGGAAGCTGACCGGCGATACCCATTCCGAGGCTGGCCGCCTGGAAGGACTGGCCGGGGGGCCGCGTGATGGCGAGGACGCCCAGCAGCTGCTGCTGGAAGCAACCGGCTGGGACATCCCGGTCAACCAGTTGCCGGACTGGATCCGTGGCCTGGTGGCCGGCGATGCCGCCGGTCCGGAGAAGGTCGAGCGTGACGCTGAAGGCCGCCCGCGCCGCATGCAGCAGATGGGCTGGCAGGTGCAGTACCTGGACTGGTACCCGGCCGAGGCCGCGCGGCCGGCGCTGCCGCGCCGGATCGAGGCCAGCAATGGCGACGCCAAGGTGCGCCTGCTGGTGGACCAGTGGGGGCAGGGCGCACCATGAATGGCGAAGCCGACGACGCGGGCTGGTCCTGGTGGCCGGCCCCGGCCAAGCTGAACCTGTTCCTGCACATCACCGGCCGCCGGACCGATGGCTACCACGAGCTGCAGACCGTGTTCCGCCTGCTGGACTGGGGTGATCGCATCGGCCTGCGCCTGCGTGAAGACGGCCAGGTGCGCCGGCAGGGCGACGGCCTGGCGGGCGTGGCCGAGGCCGATGACCTGGCGGTGCGTGCCGCCAGGTTGCTCCAGGATGTGGCGAATGTCGCTCAAGGTGCGGACATCATCGTTGAAAAGCATGTTTCCGCCGGTGGCGGTTTCGGCGGTGGCTCGTCGGATGCGGCCACGGTGCTGGTCGTGTTGAACCGGCTCTGGCAGGTCGGCCTGGACGAAGACGCGCTGGCTGCGCTCGGCCTGCGCCTGGGGGCCGACGTGCCGGTATTCGTGCGTGGCCGCAACGCCTGGGCCGAGGGGGTAGGCGAGCGGCTGCAGCCGATCACGCTGGCGCCGGCCTGGTATGTGGTGGTCGAGCCGGGCGTTCATGTTCCCACGCCGGCCCTTTTTGCAGACCCGGATTTGACGCGCGACAGCCCAGTGGCGAAAATAGAGGACTTCGCTTCCGGGACCCTGGTCGGGAACGCGTTCGAACCGGTGCTGCGCCGCCGTGAGCCTGCCGTCGAGGCCGCGCTCGCAGCGTTGAGCGGCATCGGCTCCGCGCGGCTGACCGGTTCGGGAAGTGGTTGTTTCGTCGAGTTCGCATCGCAGGCTGCCGCAGAGCAGGGACGGTCGAAGTTGCCGAAGGAGTTGCGGGCAAGGGTGGCAGCGGGCGTTGCGCGTTCGCCACTGCTGGATGCACTCGAGCAACACTGATTTATCAATGCAGGGGCGTCGCCAAGAGGCCCAAGGCACCAGGTTTTGATCCTGGCATTCGTAGGTTCGAATCCTACCGCCCCTGCCAATAGCGGCTGTGTCCGCGCCTTCCAGCGCATCGCCTGCGCGGGACGTGGAAACAACCGCGGTGTTGTCAGCAGCAAGGGTCCATGAGGGTCCTTGCCGACTCCGGATCCCCGCCACTCGTCCCCGCCCGAGACAATCATGATGCAAGAGTCCCCGAACCTGCTGGTCTTTTCCGGCAACGCCAACAAACGTCTGGCGCAGAACATCTGCAAGGAACTGGGGGTTCGCCCGGGCAAGGCGCTGGTCTCGCACTTCTCCGATGGTGAAGTGCAGGTGGAGATCGAAGAGAACGTCCGCAAGCAGGACGTGTTCGTGATCCAGCCGACCTGTGCGCCGAGCGCGGAAAACCTGATGGAACTGCTGGTGCTGATCGACGCGCTCAAGCGCGCATCGGTGGCCAGCGTGACCGCCGTGGTGCCGTACTTCGGCTACTCGCGCCAGGATCGCCGCATGCGTTCCTCGCGCGTGCCGATCACCGCCAAGCTGGCGGCCAAGATGTTCAGCACCGCTGGCGCTGATCGCGTGCTGACCGTCGACCTGCACGCCGACCAGATCCAGGGCTTCTTCGATATTCCGGTGGACAACGTGTATGCGTCCCCGCTGCTGCTGGCCGACATCTGGCGCGCCTACGGCACCGAGAACCTGATCGTCGTCTCGCCGGACGTAGGTGGCGTGGTCCGTGCCCGTGCGGTGGCCAAGCGCCTGGATGACGCCGACCTGGCGATCATCGACAAGCGCCGTCCGCGCGCCAACGTCTCCACCGTGATGAACATCATCGGTGACGTCGAAGGCAAGACCTGCGTGATGGTCGATGACATCGTCGATACCGCCGGCACCCTGTGCGCCGCTGCCGCTGCCCTCAAGGCGCGCGGTGCGCTCAAGGTCGCCGCCTACTGCACCCACGCGGTGCTGTCCGGCCCGGCGGTGGACAACATCACCAATTCCCAGCTCGACGAGCTGGTGGTGACCGACACCATCCCGCTGAAGGACGCCGCGCGGGTGTGCAGCAAGATCCGCCAGCTGAGCGTGGCGGAAATGCTGGCCGAAACGATGCGCCGCATCGCCTTCGGCGAGTCGGTCAGCTCGCTGTACGTCGATTGAGTTTTCGCCCCCGCCGGCAACGGTGGGGGCATGCCCCGGATGCTTCTGGTCGCGGAAGCATCTTCAACCGCCACGCCGCAAGGCGCGGCAACAACCTGAGTAGTCGAAAATGTCGAAGACCCATGAAATCAAGGTCACCAAGCGTGAACTGCAGCGTAAGGGTGCGAGCCGCCGCCTGCGTCACGCCGGTGTGATCCCGGCCATCGTGTACGGCGGCAACGCCGAGCCGGTCGCCATCAGCCTGGACCACAACGAAATCTGGCTGGCCCAGCAGAACGAGTGGTTCTATGCCTCGATCCTGGACCTGAACCTGGACGGCCAGGTGCAGAAGGTCCTGCTGCGCGACATGCAGCGCCACCCGTACAAGCAGCTGATCATGCACCTGGACTTCCAGCGCGTGAACGAGAACGAAGCCCTGACCGCTTCGGTCCCGCTGCACTTTATCAACGAAGACACCTCGCCGGCCGGCAAGGCTGCCGACGTCGTGGTCACCCACGAACTGAAGGAAGTGACCATCAGCTGCCTGCCGAAGGACCTGCCGGAGTCGATCGAAGTCGACCTGGCCGACCTGGCTGCTGGCGACGTGGTGTACCTGTCCAACATCAAGCTGCCGAAGGGCGTGGAAATCCCGGCCCTGGCGCTGGGCAAGGACCACGACGACGCGATCGTCACCGCCAAGCACGGCAAGGAAGATGCTGCCGACGCTGAAGCTCCGGCTGCCGAGTAATGCAGTGACGGTGCCTGTCTTCGGGCAGGCACCGTTCTGGAAGGAACCATGGCAGGACTGCGACTGATCGTCGGTCTGGGCAACCCCGGATCGGAACACGCCCGGACCCGGCACAATGCCGGGTTTCATTTCGTTGAGGCCCTGGCTGAAAAGGCCGGTGCGCGATGGAATGTGGACAGCAAGCTGTTCGGTGAGACCGCCAAGGTCGAGATCGCCGGGCAGACGGTGTGGCTGCTCAAGCCCGCCACCTTCATGAACCTCAGTGGCAAGTCGGTCACCGCCGCACAGCGGTTCTGGAAGATCGAGCCGGAGGAAACCCTGCTGGCCCATGACGAACTGGACCTGGCGCCCGGCGTGGCGCGGCTGAAGTTCGACGGCGGCCATGGTGGCCAGAACGGCCTGCGTGACACCATCCGCCTGCTCGGCCACGGCAAGTTCCATCGCCTGCGCGTGGGCATCGGCCACCCCGGCCACAAGGACCGCGTGGTGGGTTGGGTGCTGGGCCGCCCTTCCAAGGACGATGAAGTACTGATTTCGCGCGCCATCGACGATGCGATCGACGTGCTGCCGCTGGCGGTGCAGGGTGATTTCAGCGAAGCGATGAAGCGGCTGCACACTCCGAAATAACCCGCTTTGGGTAGCTGCCAACCTTGGTTGGCGCGCGTTTCACCCGGGTAGTCGCCAACCTTGGTTGGCGGATGTTCCAGACCGAGATGGATTGGCCAAGCAGCGCGCGCGCTGTTTCACCAATCACTTTCACCCCAGAGAGCTGTCACCCATGGGTATCAAATGCGGCATCGTCGGCCTGCCCAACGTCGGCAAGTCGACCCTGTTCAACGCGCTGACCAAGGCGGGCATCGCCGCGGCGAACTTCCCGTTCTGCACCATCGAGCCGAACGTCGGCATCGTGCCGGTGCCGGACCCGCGCCTGAACGAGCTGGCGGGCATCATCAACCCGCAGAAGGTCATCCCCACCGCGGTCGAGTTCGTCGACATCGCCGGCCTGGTGGCCGGTGCCGCCAGTGGTGAAGGCCTGGGCAACAAGTTCCTGGCCCATATCCGCGAAGTCGATGCGATCACCCACGTGGTGCGCTGCTTCGAGAACGCCGACGTCATCCACGTCAACAACAAGGTCGACCCGATCTCGGACATCGAAACCATCGATACCGAGCTGGCCCTGGCCGACCTGGACAGCGTCGAGAAGGCGCTGAACCGCGCCGAGCGCGCCGCCAAGGGTGGCGACAAGGAAGCGGCGGCACGCAAGCCGGTGCTGGCCAAGCTGCAGGCCGCGCTGTCCGACGGCAAGTCCGGCCGTTCGGTTGGCCTGGACGAGGAAGAGAAGGCGCTGGTCCGTGACCTGTTCCTGCTGACCCTGAAGCCGGTGATGTACATCGCCAACGTGCTGGAAGATGGTTTCGAGAACAACCCGCACCTGGACGCCGTGCGCGCCCACGCTGCCGCCGAAGGCGCGCAGGTGGTGCCGGTGTCGGCCGCGATCGAAGAAGAGCTGTCCCAGCTCGACGACGAAGACCGCGATACCTTCCTGGCCGACCTCGGCCTGAGCGAGCCGGGCCTGAACCGCGTGATCAACGCGGCCTACAGCCTGCTCGGCCTGCAGACCTACTTCACTGCCGGCGTGAAGGAAGTGCGCGCGTGGACCGTGCGCAAGGGCGCCACCGCCCCGCAGGCCGCCGCGGTCATCCATACCGACTTCGAGAAGGGCTTCATCCGCGCTGAAACCATCGCGTATGACGACTTCATCAAGTACAAGGGCGAAGCCGGCGCCAAGGAAGCCGGTCGCCTGCGCCTGGAAGGCAAGGAATACCGCGTGCAGGAAGGCGACGTGCTGCACTTCCGCTTCAACGTCTGATCCAGCGGCATCGGATCGAGTCCGGACGCCCCGCCTTGTGCGGGGCGTTCGCGTTTCCGGAGATGGTTGATGGTGTGGACAAAAAATGGCCATGCTTTGAAAGGCCTGCGCCGCAACACTCGCGCGCACTTGTCCACACCCAACCCCCATCGCTTTCCACGTGCGGTGTGGAAAACCCCGCGCGTCTCCGTAGAACCGAGCCCATGCTCGCCCCTACGGGTATCGAGCGCGGGGCGTGGACAATAATTCACCACGTCTCGGAATGCCTGTGGTGCAAGGCTCGCACCCACTTGTCCACATCAAGTTCCTACCGCTTTCCACGTCCAGTGTGGAAAACAATCGAAGAGGTGGACAAAAAAACGCCATGCGTGGAAACGCCTGCGGTGCAATGCTCCCGAGCACTTGTCCACACCAAGTTCCCATCGCTTTCCACGCGCGGTGTGCATAAGAAACAAGGCCCGCCAATGGCGGGCCTTGTCGTCCACGTCCTGCAATGCCGCGTGCCTTACAGCGCGCTGCCGCCGAACTTGTGGGTGTACTGCAGATTGATCGTGCGGCCGACGCTGTCGAACCAGGAGACGTCGTAGTACGGGTACGCGGTGTACGTGGCGTCCTTCGGCGGCATCTTGTTGAACACGTTGACCACCGACAGCGACAGGCGCGAATGGTCGTCGAAGCGGTACTGCAGCGACGCGTTGTAGCGGTAGGTCGCCTTCACGTACGGGCTGTCACCGCTGTCCCACTTGAACACCTGGTCGTAGTTGTCCGAGGTCGGCAGCTTGCCCAGGCGCGATCCGTAGACCGTGGCCGACCAGGCGTCCTTCTCCCAGGTCACGCTCAGGCTGGTCTTGGTGCGCGGGATGTCGAAGCCGCTGTTGACCGCGAACTGGTCCAGGGTCGGGTCGCCCGGGTAGCGCTGGAAATCGTGCTTCTTCACCCAGGTGTGGGTGCCGTTGAGGATGAAGTCGCCGATCCCGGTCTGCAGGCGGTAGCGCAGGCCCACGTCGATGCCGGAGGTGGACTCGCGGGCAACGTTGATCGGGGCCACGCGCACGCCGTACAGGCGGCCATCGCTGGTACGGGTGATGCGGTCGAGCGCATCCACGCAGGTCGGCGAATTGATGTCGGCGCTGCCCAGGCGGCAGTTTGCTTCATTGGCCAGGATCGTGCGCACGTCCATGTCCTGCACCTGCTTGCGCATGTCGATGTCGAACCAGTCCACCGACAGGTCCAGGCCGATCGCCGGCGACCAGACGAAGCCGGCACTCCACGAGGTGCTGGTTTCCGGATCCAGCTGGCGGTTGCCGGTGCGGCTGCGGATCAGGTTGCGCTCGTAGTCTGAACAGTCGCTGGCGCCTTCGAGGCGACAGCTGTACAGGTCTTCGGCGCTGGTCTCGTCGTTGCCCGGGCCGGCGAATACGTAGTGCAGGTCCGGTGCACGGAACGCGGTGCCGTACGAACCACGCACCAGCAGGGTGTCGATCGGGCGCCATTCCAGGCCGCCGCTCCAGGTGGCCTTGCCGATGGTGTGGCCCGAATAGCGGTACTGGTCGTAGCGACCGGCCACGCTCAGGTTGACCGTCTCGTGCAGCGGCATGCGCAGCTCGGCCGCAGTCGCCCAGCGGTTGCGCGAACCCTGGCCGTCCGAGTCCTTCCAGCTGTAGTAGTAGTACTGGGTGGCCAGCGGATCGGGATTCAGCGCGTAGGCCTGCTGGCCCACTTCCACGGTCGCGGCAAAGCCGGCATCGCCGCCCGGCAGGCCGAACAGTGCCGAGTTGGTCACGGTGAACGCGGCCGTCTCGGTGCGCGACTTCGGCGAATACGTGGTGCGTGCGGCGATCGAATCGTACTCGGCGCGGGTCAGCGGCCGGTACAGGCGCGACGGGTCGGCGTTGTAGATCGGGAAGCCGTCATCGTCCACCCCCAGCTGCGGGCCGAGGAACAGGTCATTGGCCTTGGAAGCGATGATCTGCGCCCAGCTGATCCGCGACTGGTACTGGGAGTGGCTCAGCGCCGCCTCGTAGTCCCAGTTGCCGGCCAGGTTGCCCTTGAAGCCGGTGGTCACGCTGAAGGTCTTCTGCGTGCTGCGCACCATCGCATTGCGCAGGCCGCCCATTTCCTCGGGCGAGAACTGGCGCTGCCAGAATTCGATTTCGCCGGTGACCTGGTTGTTGAAGTAGCCCGACTCGTCACCGTTGGCATCCATCCGGCCCCACTTGGTGACGTCGCGCATCAGCGACATAGTGTGGTAACCCAGCTGCACGTCGGCGAACCACTGCTGGCCATTGTCGAAGTCGTAGCTCAGCGAGGCGTAGCCGTTGGCGCCGCGGCGCTTGCTGAGGATGGTGCCGTAGCCGATCGACGCGTCGCTGCCACAGTAGTAGCCGTACTTCGGGCGGAAGGCGCGGTAGGTGCTGCCCTGGTTCTGCCCGGCCAACGCCTCGCAGGTCGCGGCGCCCGGGTCCAGGTAGTCGTCGTTGTAGTCGGTGCGCAGGTAGGCGCGGCGCGCAATGCGCGAGCCTTCGGTGGGGCCGTCCTGGGTTGAATCCTGGATGTCGCGCTCATAGGCCCACAGCGGGGTCTGCGATTGCAGCTCAACGCTGTACACGGCGTTGAAGTTGCCGCGGCTGAAGCCGCTGGCCAGGCTCATGTCGAACGACTCGCCACCGCCCTCGCTGGTGGTGCCCATGCGCATGTCGATCGTGGTGCCGTCGGCCTTCTTCTTCAGGATGAAGTTGACCACGCCGGCGATCGCGTCGGAGCCGTAGATGGCCGAGGCGCTGCCGGTCAGCACTTCGATGCGCTCGATCATGCCCAGCGGAATGTTGGAGACGTCGGTGAAGTTGCTGCGGCCCTTGAACGGCATCGGGAAGTCGGCGATGCGACGACCATTGACCAGCACCAGCGTGTGGTTCGGGCCCAGGCCGCGCAGGTCCACCTGCTGGGCGCCCGGCGAGAAGTCGGCGCCGCTGGACGATTGCTGGCTCTGGGTCTCACCGCCGTTCTGGGTCATCGACCGCAGCACGTCCGGCACGGTGGTGAAGCCGCTGGAACGGATCTGCTCGGCGCTGATCACCGTGATCGGGGCGGGACCTTCCACCTGGGCGCGCGGAATGCGCGAACCGGTGACCTGCACCGCATCCAGTTGTTGAACCGAAGAGGAAGCCGGTGCCTGGGCCGCCGCGGAAGCAGCCACGCCCATCAACGCCAGCTGGATCGACCACGCCATCGCCTTTCTACGCATGAGGAATTCTCGAAAATGAAGCCGGCCCGCAGAGGAGGGGCCCTGTCCCCCATTCAGATTTCCGGAACGGGCGCGCGCATTTAACGCCTTTTTTATGTCCTTGACTACTGGCTTCCTATCTGGCAAAGAGTGAAAACGCTTGCAAGTCGATTTTGTTCAGGGAGATCAAGATGCGACGCCTCCTCCGCGCCCTGCGAGGGCCTTCCCTCTGGCTGGCCTGCCTGGTTCTGGCGTGGCCGCTCGCCACCCCGGCGCAGGATCTGCAGAGCCCCGGCTTTGCCTACTACGAAGTGGGGGACCTGGAGGCGCCGAGGCCCGGACCGCGCGCGCCGGCGATGATGCTGATGGGCGGCGGCGAATGGGTGCCGGAGGCATTCCAGTGGTGGCTCAGGCAGGCCGGCAACGGCCGCGTGCTGATTCTTCGTGCCTCCGGCCGCGACGAACTGCAGGACCGCCTGTACCGGGAGATCGGCGGCACCACCGCGGTGCAGACCCTGGTCTTCGACAGCCGCCGCGGCGCCGACGATCCGGCCGTGCTGCGGGTGGTTGCAGCAGCCGATGCCATCTTCATCGCCGGCGGTGACCAGTCGCGCTACATCCGCTTCTGGAAGGGCACCGCGCTCAACCGCGCGCTCAACGCCCACGTACGCGCCGGCAAGCCGATCGCCGGTACCAGCGCGGGTCTGGCCATCCTCGGTGGTTATGCCTATGGCGCGATGGACGGAGGCAGCATCAGCTCCGCCGGTGCGCTGGCCGATCCGATGGGCAGCGCGGTCACCATGGACAGCGGCTTCCTGCAGATGCCCTACCTGCAGCGGGTGGTCACCGATACCCACTTCGACAAGCGCGACCGCCTTGGCCGCCTCATCGTGTTCGTGGCCCGTGCCGTGCAGGACAGTGGCGACCCCGACATCGTCGGTATCGGCGTCGATGAGGACACGGCGCTGTGCGTGGAGCCGGATGGCCAGGCCCAGGTCTACAGCGCCGACGGCGAGGGCAAGGTATGGGTGGTCAGCCCCGGGCGTGATGCCGACCGCCTGGTCGAAGGCGAGCCACTGCGGTTCCATGCCGTGCCGGTGACGGTGGTCGGCAGTGGAAGCCGCATGCGCCTGGACGATTTCCAGGCCGACGCCGATTACCAGGCCGTGGCCGACGTCAGCGACGGCGAGATTGAGTTCACGCTTCGGTAGCGCCGGCCGCTGGCCGGCAACTCACCTTTCCTGATGCGCCGCTTGCCGG
>NZ_JAPTFX010000105.1:0-16515 GCF_030985895.1 Stenotrophomonas sp. Sm6012
CCACTACCATCAGGATCTCCGGATGGGCTCATGCGCCGGCATCCGGAAACAGAAAAGGCCGGCATTCGCCGGCCTTTTCGTTCACCACGCCACGGCGTGGATCATTCCGATTCCCACCACATCCAGAAGCTGTCCCACAGGCGCTTGAAGAAGCCGGCCTGCTCGACGGCGGCCACGGCCACCAGCGGTGCTTCAGCGATGACCTTGCCATCCAGGGTGACCTTCACGGTACCGACCTGCTGGCCGGCGGTGAACGGTGCCTCCAGGGTCTTGGGCACATCGATGCTCGGCTTCAGATCGTTGTAGCGGCCACGCGGCACGCTGACCAGCATCGGCTGGGCCACGCCCAGCTGCACCTTGTCGGTGGTGCCCTTCCAGACCTTGTGCTCGGCCACGGCCTTGCCCGGCTCGTACAGGCGGTGGGTCTCGAAGAAGCGGAAGCCCCAGTTCAGCAGGGCCAGGCTGTCGTCGGCGCGCTGCTTTTCCGACGCGCCACCCAGCACCACGGCGATCAGGCGCTGGTCACCGCGCTGGGCCGAGCTCATCAGGCAGTAACCGGCCTCGGAGGTGTGGCCGGTCTTGATGCCATCGACGCTGCCATCGCGCCACAGCAGCAGGTTGCGGTTCGGCTGCTTGATGTTGCCGACCTGGAATTCCTTGATCTTGTTGTACGCGTAGGTTTCCGGGTAGTCGCGCACCATCGCGCGGCCCAGCAGCGCCAGGTCGTAGGCGGTGCTGTGGTGGCCCTGCGCGGTCAGGCCGTGGGCGTTGACGAAGTGCGAGTCCTTCATGCCGATCTTGGCGGCGTAGCTGTTCATCAGCGATGCAAAGGCTTCTTCGCTGCCGGCCACGTGCTCGGCCAGGGCGATCGCGGCGTCGTTGCCGGACTGGATCGCCATGCCCTTTTCCATGTCTTCCAGGCGTGCGGTCTGGTTGACCGGGAAGCCGCTGTAGCTGCCATCGGTACCGGCGCCACCTTCGCGCCAGGCGCGCTCGCTCATCATCACCTGGTCATCCGCACGGACCTTGCCGTTCTTGACCTCGGCGGCGATCACGTAGGACGTCATCACCTTGGTGATGCTGGCCGGGGCCAGCTGCTCGTGGACGTTTTCGCCGGCCAGCACCTGGCCGGTGGCGTAGTCCATCAGCACCCAGGCCTTGGACACGCTCGGCGCCGGGGCCGGCGGAGTGGCGACAGTGGCCGGGGCAGCAGCGGCGGCGGCAGGCGCCGGCGTGGCCGGAGTCGGCAGCGGCGTCTGGGCGGAAGCCAGGCCCACCACCAGGGTGGCGGCCAGGGCAGTGGCGGCGGAACGGAAATTCATTGGACAGCAGGCTCCAGGGGACGGCCGGGAATGGAGGGTGGAACGTAACGGCCATTGTAAGGCCGGGGGAGCACGGGCCGGCAGCACCGGCCCGGGCGGTTCAATCCTTGACGATCTGCGGCGAACCCAGGCCCAGACCGGCGATGCGGCCGGCAAGTTCCGCGGCACTGGCATGGTCGCTGGCGGGTACGCGCAGGCGGAACAGGGTGCGACCACCGGCCGCGATGTCGCTGATGGTGGCGCCGACGATGCCTGCGGCATTGAGCTGGCCCATCGCGCGGTTGGCGTTGTCGCGGTTGGAGAAGCTGGCGACCTGCACCATCACCGCGCCGACCACCTGCTGCGACAGGCTGGGCGCCGTCGGGGCGGGACGTACCGGGGCCGGCGCAGCCGCACGCGGTGCCGCGCTGGCCACTGCAACCGGTGCCGGTGCGGTGCTGCGCACCGGCAGTGCGCTCGGCGGCAGGCTGCTGACCGCCACGTCCGGCGCGGTGCTGGCTACGCCCTGGGTGGTGGCCGGCTGGCCACGTGCAGGCATGCCGTCGGCCGGCAGACGCTGGACCAGGCGATCGATGTCGCTGTCGGCGGCGACCCGCGCGGCCGGTGCCGGTCGTGCACTGACCACGGCGGTAGCAGCAGCCGCTTCGGCGGCGCGGCGCTCGCGACGCGACGGCTTCTGCGCCAGCAGGTTGCTCTCGCCCGGCTGCAGCGCGCGCACTTCGACATTGCCGGTGCCGCGCTGGGTGATGCCCAGGCGCACGGCGGCGGCATAGCTCAGATCAACCACGCGGCCATCATGGAACGGGCCACGGTCGTTGACGCGCACGATCACCGACTCGCCGTTGTCGAGGTTGGTCACGCGGGCGAAGCTGGGCAGTGGCAGCGTCTTGTGCGCGGCGGTGAACTGGTACATGTCGTAGACCTCGCGGTTGGAGGTCAGGCGGCCATGGAACTTGGCGCCGTAGTACGACGCGGTGCCACGCTCGACGTAGTTGCGGGTGTCGTCAAGCACGTTGTACGACTTGCCCAGCACCACGTATGGCGACTTGTTGCCGATCGCCGAGCGTTCCTCGGCGGTCACTTCCGGCTCGGGAATGCAGGCCACGTTGGGAATGTAGTCCGGCGTGCTGTCGCGCACGCCCGGCTTGTACAGGCCACCGGCGGTGTAGTTGCCGCGGGTGCTCAGGTCTTCCTTGGCCGCCGCGTACGGCGAACCGTCGGGGCAATGCGCCGGGCGCGAACCGCGGCCCTGCACCAGCGTGCCGCTGGACTTGCCACCATGGCCGGCCGTGGCCGGCTTCTTCGGCGCGCTGCTGCAGGCCGCCAGCGCGAGGACGATCAAGCCTGGGGCCAACCATCTGATGTTCATGCCGGGGGCAGCTCCTGTCCGGCGATGGCCTGGGACAACTGGAACACGGCCATCGCGTACATCTTCGAGAGGTTGTAGCGGGTGATCGCGTAGTAGTTCTGGAAGCCCAGCCAGTACTGCTTGCCGGTGCTGCCTTCAAGGGTGATCGGGGTAGCGGTGGCACCGGGCTGCACCGGCGCGCTCGGCTGGTAGCCACGCTGCGCCAGGTCGGCCAGCGACCAGGTCGGCATCCACTCGGTCGGGTTGAACTCCTCGCGCCCCGGCGCCAGCGTCGCCGGCACGGCGACCTGGCCGCCACGCACCCAGCCGCCCTTCTTCACGAAGTAGTTGGCGATGGACGAGAACACGTCGTCATAGCTGTTGAACAGGTCACGGCGGCCATCGCCGTTGCCGTCCACCGCGTAATCGAGATAGCTGGACGGCATGAACTGGCCCATGCCCATCGCACCGGCGTAGCTGCCCTTGAGCGTGGTGATGTCCAGCTTCTCTTCGCGGCCCAGCTCGAACAGCTTGGCCAGTTCGTCGCGGAAGAACAGTTCGCGGCGCACTTCGCGTTCCAGCTTGGCCGGGTCGCCGCTGCGCGGGTAATAGAACGCCAGCGTGTACAGCGCATCCAGCACGCGATGGCTGCCGGCATTCTTGCCGTAACTGGTTTCCACGCCGATGATCGCCACGATCACTTCGGCCGGCACGCCGGTACGCTGCTGCACGCGATCAAGCTCGGCGCGATGCTGCGCCAGGAACGCGCGGCCACCATCGATACGCGCCTTGCTGATGAACATCGGCCGGTACTCGTTCCACGGCTTGACCCGTTCGGCCGGGCGCGACATGGCGGCGATGATCGGCTGGCGCACCTGCGCCTGGTCGAGCACGCTGCTGATCTGCTCCGGCTTCAGGCCATAGCGCTTGGCGGTATCGGCAATGAAGCGGGCCCGCGCGACCTCGAACGGCACCGGGGTGAGATCGACCGGCGGCGCGGTGGCCGCAGTGGCTTCGGGCGCGGCCTCGGCCGGGCCATGGGCCTTGCTGGCGGGCTGGCGTGGCGTACTGCTGGCCTGGGGCGAAGACGGTGGGGACTTCGGCTGGGTCGCGCAGGCGACCAGGCCGAGGGTGAGCATGCAGGCCAGAGTGCGTCGAATCATCGTCGCAGGTTAGCAGGTCATGGATGAATTAAAACCCCTAACACCATGAATCACAACGATTTGCCCGCGTTCAGCGGGAAATGTGAAGACGTCGTGATCGACCCGCCCCATTCAGATAGAGGTTGCCGGTTGCGTCCCCATCCCCGCAGACGCAACCGGCGACCGGATCCGGTCGGTACCTGCGCGGCTGCCGCTCCCCAGTGGCAGTACCCCGCGCTCCCTGTACCCGTTGGATCAGTACTGCTTCCCGCCCGACGCCCCCTCGCGCTGCAACGATTGACGGCGCGCCGTGCCGAACGGGCCGCCATTGTGCAGGCCGATTACGACAAGTCCATTGATCAGGATCAACGCAGCGTAAAAGTGTGAACCGGATTGCATTTTTTATGGACTTCGGTCAGTGGCAATGCAGCTGCGGGCTGCTGTGAGAACGCTTCCACAAGGGGCGTTGCGCAGAGTCAGGATATTTCCAGCCAACGGCGCAGCCCCTCGTGGGTGGGGTTGGTCGCTGAAAGCAAAAGCTGCGAGTGGGTCGGTCGGGTCGGGTACGCGTGGGACGCCGTGAATCCGTCCCTGGAGGCTTGGCAGCCGCATCCATGCGGCTGACACCCCCGCGCACCCAACCCGACCGTCCTCTGACAGATTTCGGTGGCCTGCACCCACGGAAAAGAAAAGAAGATCAAAAGCGGGTCGCGCGCTGCGCTTGCTCGTGAGCCGAGCACGGCTTGGCTCTACACAAGGCAATGAAGCGATCCGCCAGACCGCTTTTGCTTTTGATCTTCTTTTTTTTCGTGGGTGGACGCGCCCGCCCCAATTACATGACCTGCGTTACGCGACCACCCACGAGGGGCGGCGCCGTTGGCTGGAACCCCTATCCCCCGTGCACCGGCCGGTGCCCGCGCACCGCCATCACCAACCCGATACCGGCCAACAGCGAAACCGCCGATGTCCCGCCATAGCTGATCAACGGCATCGGAATGCCCACCACCGGCAACAGGCCGGAAATCATTCCACCGTTCACCAGGACATAGACGAAGAACGCCAGCCCCAGGCTGCCGGCCAGCAACCGTGCGTGCGTGTCGCGCGCGTGCACCGCGATCCACAGGCAGCGCCCGACCACGAACAGGTAGAGCGCGAACACCGTCGCCACACCGATCCATCCGAACTCTTCGGCCAACACTGAAAACGCGAAGTCGGTCGTGTACTCGGGCAGGAAATCCAGCGTGGCCTGCGTGCCCTGCCCCCAGCCGCGACCCTGCCAGCCACCGGAGCCAATCGCGATGCGCGACTGCAGGATGTTCCAGCCAGTGCCGAGGGGGTCCGCCGCCGGGTCGAGGAAGGTCAGCACGCGATCCTTCTGGTACTGCCGCAGCAGGCCGAACCACGCCAGCGGTGCGGCCAGCGCCAGCCCGGTCGCGCCAGTGGCGACCCAGCCCCAATGCAGGCCGGCCAGCAGCAAGGCAAACACCCCGCTGGCCGTGACCAGCGTGGCGGTGCCCAGGTTGGGCTGCATCAGGATCAGCACTGCGGGCATTCCAATCAGCACTCCCGCCGTCAGCACCGTGCGTGGCGACGGAGGCAGCGGCTGCCGGTGCAGGTACCAGGCCATCATCAGTGGCAGGCTGAGCTTGAGCAGTTCGGACGGCTGAAGGTAGAACACGCCCAGGTTGAGCCAGCGCTGCCCGTACTTGCCGGTGCCGATCACGTACACCGCCATCAGTGGCAGCATCGACAGCGCGTACAACGCCGGTGTCCACGCGCGCAGGCGCAGCAGCGAAACCCGCGACAGCAGCCACATCGCCAGCAGGCCACCGGCAAAGCGCGCGGCCTGCCCGGCCACCGGGCCGGACACGCTGTGCAGCACCGCCAGGCCGGCGCCCATCAGGATCAACAGCGCAACCAGCAACAGCAGGTCGATCGTGCGCACTGCCTCACGGCAGCCGCCAAACAGTCGTTTCCATTCCACGCGGGCACCGTAGCAATGCGTGCTTGCGTGAAGCTGTCAGGGTGCTTCTGAGTCGAGCAAGCTCGACTCTACGAAGGCGGCGGAGCCGGGCTCAGCCGTAGCCGCCGTGTACCGGGTTGTGGCTGCGCACTGCCATCACCAGCCCGAAGCCGGCCAGCAGCGATACCGCCGAGGTGCCGCCGTAGCTGATCAGTGGCATCGGCACGCCCACCACCGGCAGCAGGCCGGAGATCATCCCGCCGTTGACCAGCACGTAGACGAAGAACGCCAGGCCGGTGGCACCGGCCAGCAGCCGCGAATAGGAATCGCGCGACTGGCTGGCAATCCACAGGCAGCGCCCGATCACCACCAGGTACAGCGCCAACACGGTGGCCACGCCGATCCAGCCGAATTCCTCGCTCAGCACCGAGAACGCGAAGTCGGTGGTCTGCTCGGGAATGAAGTTCAGGTGCGACTGCGAGCCCTCGCCCCAGCCCTTGCCGTCGAAGCCGCCGGAACCGATC
The DNA here is from genome assembly GCF_030985895.1 of Stenotrophomonas sp. Sm6012. NCBI lineage: Bacteria > Pseudomonadati > Pseudomonadota > Gammaproteobacteria > Lysobacterales > Lysobacteraceae > Stenotrophomonas > Stenotrophomonas sp. Sm6012. Next base: position 6,300 of record NZ_JAPTFX010000105.1, read on the forward strand.
GCGATCTTCGACTGGATGATGTTCCAGCCCGCGCCCAGCGCATCCATCTCCGGGTCCAGGAACATCATGATGCGGTCCTTCTGGTACGGCCGCAGCAACCAGAACCAGGCCAGCGGCGCGACCGCGGCCACGCCACCCACGCCCAGGCCGACCCACCACCACGGCAGGCCCGCCAGCAGCAGCACGAACACACCACTGGCGGCGATCAGCACGCCGGTCCCGAAGTCCGGCTGCAGCATCACCAGCCCGGTCGGCACACCGATGATCACCAGCGCCACCAGCACGGTGTTGAAACGCGGCGGCAGCGGCATCCGGTGCAGGTACCAGGCCACCATCATCGGCAGGCTGACCTTCAGCAGCTCGGCCGGCTGCAGGTAGAAGAACTTCAGGTCCAGCCACTGCCGGCCGTACTTGCCGGTGCCAAGTACGAACACCGCCAGCAGCGGGATCATCGAGATCGCGTAGATGAGCGGGGTCGCCGAGCGGATGCGCAGGATCGGCACCCGCGAGATGCCCCACAGTGCGGCCATGCCCACCGCGAAACGCGCCCCCTGGGCCATCACCAGGCTGTCGCCGCCGGCGCTTTTCAAGGTGGCCAGGCCGATTACCATCAACGCGCCCAGCGCCAGGCACAACACCCAGTCCAGCGTGCTGAAGAAGCGGCGCAGCATGTCGCCGGCCCAGCGCAGGAACACTCTCATCGGGCGGGCTCCGCCGGGGTGGGGCGTGGTGTGGCCGGCAGCGCGGCGGCGGCCGGTGTACCCGGCTGCGGTACAGGAGCCGGCGCGGGTGCCGGTTCGGGCGCGGGCACGCCGACCAGCACCGGATGTTCACCCAGCTGGCCCGCGGCGAGATCACCCGCCTGGCGCGCACCGGCATCTTCGTTGTCGAACGCGGTGGCGCCGATGGCGGTGGTGCCGCGCTCGCTGTCCAGCGGCTGCATGCCTTCAGGCATCTTGCCCAGCAGATAGGCGTCGAACACCTTGCGTGCGATCGGCGCGGCCGCCGAACCACCGTAGCCGCCGCCCTCCACCGCCACCGCGATCGCGATCACCGGGTTCTCGACCGGCGCGAAGCCGACGAACAGCGCGCGGTGGCGCAGGTGCATCGGCAGGCTCTTCGGATTCACGGCGGCCGTGCCCTTGCGGCTGATGACCTGCGCGGTACCGGTCTTGCCGGCCATCACGTACGGCGCACCCACCGCCACGCGCCAACCGCTGCCGCCGGGCCGCATGGTCGCCATCATGCCCTCACGCACCGCCTGCAGGTTGCTGGGGTTGGGGCTGACCGGCTTGATCTCGCCGGGCGACGTCGCCGCCCAGTCGCTGTCGAAGCCGTCGCGCTGCTGGATCACCAGGTGCGGGGTGCGCAGCTGGCCGTCGGCCAGCGCGCTGACACCTCGCGCCAGCTGCAGCGGGGTGACCTTCCAGTCGCCCTGGCCGATGCTGATGTTGACCGTATCGCCGGGGTACCAGGCTTCCTTGCGGGTCTTCCGCTTGTAAGCCGGCGACGGCAGGATGCCGCCGATTTCGCCGGTCAGGTCGATGCCGGTCGGCTGGCCAAAGCCGTAGTACTCCATGTAGTGGTCGAAGCGCTCGATGCCCAGGTCCAGCGCCAGCTTGTAGTAGTAGGTATTGACCGACTCGGCGATGGACTTGCGCAGATCGGTCCAGCCGTGGCCGCCGCGGTGGGCGTCACCCCAGCCGCGCGAGGTGCCGGGCAGGTAGAACATGCCGGTGGACAGCACCTTGTCTTCCGGGCGGCGCACGCCCGAATCCAGGCCGGCCAGGCCGATCAGCGGCTTCAACGTGGAACCGGGGGCGACGCCACCGAGCACCAGGCGGTTGAACTGCGGCCGCGACGGGTTCTCGTTCAGCGCCTTGAAGTCGGCATGGGAGATGCCGTTGACGAACAGGTTGGGGTCGTAGGACGGCAGGCTGACCATCGCCAGCACTTCGCCGGTACGCGGGTCCATCGCCACCGCCGAGCCTTCCTGGTCACCGAAGGCGGCGACCATGGCGCGCTGCAGGTCGGCGTCGATCGACAGCCGCAGGTCGGCACCGGACTGCGCGGCGACGCGGCCGATGGTGCGGATCGCACGGCCCTGCACGTTGGTTTCGACCTGCTCGTAGCCGACCTTGCCGCGCAGCTGCTGCTCGTAATAGCGCTCCAGGCCGGACTTGCCGATGTGGGTCAGCGCCGCATTGCCTTCACCGAGGATCTCCAGATCCTTGTCATCGACGCGGCCGACGTAGCCGATGATGTGCGCGAACAGATCGCCGTAGGGGTAGCGGCGGGTCAGGTAGGGCTCCAGCTCGACGCCGGGGAAGCGCCAGCGGTCGACGGCGAAGCGCGCCATCTCCTCGTCGCTCATGCGCAGCTTCAGCGTGACCGGCAGGAACTTGCGGCGCGCCTTGCGCGACTTGTTGAACGCTTCCAGTTCTTCAGGGCTGATGCTGATGATCTTCGCCAGCCCTTCGAGGGTGGCGTCCATGTCCTTGACCTTGTCCGGGGTCACGTCCAGGCGGAAGGCCGGTACGTTCTCGGCCAGCAGGCGGCCGTTGCGGTCGTAGATCATGCCGCGCCCGGGCACCACCGGCCGCGGCTTGATGCGGTTGGCCTCCGAGCGCGTGGCGTAGACGTCGTGGTCCAGCACCTGCAGCTTGAAGTACCAGCCGCCCAGGCCCAGCAGGCAGACCAGCACGCCCAGGAAACCCAGCGCCGCGCGACGGCGGAACTGTTCGGCTTCGGCGTGCGGGTTCTTGACCTGGCGGCGCGGAATCATGGTTCAGCGCCCGCGCTTGCCGAAGCGCACCGCATCCAGCAGCACGAACACCAGCGGCCACAGGCCCATGCCCAGCAGCGGCGCCCACCAGTACGACCACGGCAGCGTCGGCTCGCCCACCAGGATGTGGACCAGCGCACTGACGATGCGGTCGTTGAACAGCAGCCCGCCGATGGCCAGCATCTGCTGCGACATCGGGAAGAAGCGGATGCGGGCACGGAAGCGCTGCAGGATGAAGGCCAGCATCACCAGCCGCAGCGCCTGTTCGCCGAGCACGCCACCGTACAGCAGGTCGGCGATCACGCCACTGGCGAAGGCGACGCCCAGGCCGACGCGTTCGGGCGCTTCGATCACCCAGTACGCCAGTACCAGCGCCAGCCAGTACGGGCGCAGCGGCTGCAGCAGCGCCGGCAGCGGCAGCAGGCCCAGCAGCAGCGCCACCACCAGGCTGGCCGGCAGCACCCACGGGTTGTCGCGCAGGCGGCTCATCGCTGCGCCTCCGGCGTGGTCGGTTGCCGGCCAGCGGCCGGCACTACCGGAGCAGCAGGATCAAGGGAGGATGCGGGGGCAGCATTCCTCGTCGCAGACGAGGATTGTTGCCGGCCAGCGGCCGGCACTACCGGAGCACTGGCCGGAGCCGGCGTCGTTGCGGCTGGCGCAGGCGTGGTGGCACCCGTGGCCGGGCCGCCCGGCGCGGTGGCTTCCAGCTGCAGGCGCAGTTCCGGCGGAATCCGGATCGCCGCGCCCGGGCGCAGCAGCAGAACGTCGCGGCCGCGGTCGAGCTGGGCCGCCGGCTTCAGTTCGCCGACCAGGAAGGCATGGGTATCGTCTGGACGCAGGCCGGTGATGGTGCCGACCGGGAAGCCGGCCGGGAAGCGGCCACCCAGACCGGAAGTCACGATCTCATCGCCCACTTCCACACCAGCGCTGAGCGGAATGTCGCGCAGTTCCAGTTTGTCGCCGCGGCCGTAGACGATCAGGCGCACGCCATTGCGGGCCACGGTGACCGGTACCGCGTGGTCGGGGTCGGTCAGCAGCAGCACGGTGGAGGTGCCGCCGGTGACGCTGATCACCTGGCCCATCAGGCCGCCGGCATCGATCACCGCCTGCCCGACATGCACGCCTTCGCGGCTGCCGGCGTCGAGCACCAGCCGCTGCTTCACCGGGTCCAGGTCGATGTCCAGCACCGGCGCCAGCTGCACGTCCAGGCCACTGCGCTCGGCCACGTTCAGCAGCTCGCGCAGCTGGGCGTTGTCCAGCGCGGCGGTCTGCAGGCGGGTCAGGCGCGCGTTGGCCAGCAGCAGCTGGTTGCGCAGTTCACGATTCTCGTTGACCAGCTGGCCATGGCTGGCCGCCGAATCCTTGACCTGGTTGCCGAGCTTGCCCGGCAGGCCCGCCAGCGCCCACACCGGCTGCACCAGGCTGTTGGCCTGCCCGCGCAGCTGCGCGAGCCAGCCGGCCTGGTCGTCAAGCACGATCAGGGTGATGGCCAGTGCGAGATAAGCCAGCAGCCGCAACGGGCTGGCGGCATCACCGGATCGGGAAGCGACGGGAGGTCCGGCGTAGGGCGGCACGGCAACGATTCAACTGGCAGAAGGCGGAAGGGAAACACGCGGGCGCCCCGCCGGTGCCGGCCCACCCTGATGGCGGGCCGCACCCCGGAGGGGCGCTGCGGGCGCAGGCAGCCGGGACGGCTTACTCCGGCGCAAAGAACTCGTTGCCGTGCATGTCGACCAGCTCCAGCGCACGGCCACCGCCGCGGGCCACGCAGGTCAGCGGGTCGTCGGCCACCTGCACGTGCAGGCCGGTTTCCTCGGAAATCAGGCGGTCCAGGTCGCGCAGCAGGGCGCCACCACCGGTCAGCACGATGCCGCGCTCGGCGACGTCGGCGCACAGTTCCGGCGGGGTCTGTTCCAGCGCCAGCTTGACCGCACTGACGATGCCCGAGAGGGGCTCGTGCAGGGCTTCAAGCACCTCGTTGGAGCTGATCTTGATCATCTTCGGCACGCCCTCGGCGAGGTTGCGGCCGGAGATTTCCATCTCGATCACTTCCGCCTGCGGGTAGGCGCAGCCCAGCTCGACCTTGATGCGCTCGGCGGTGGCTTCACCGATCAGCATGCCGTGGTTGCGGCGCACGTAGTTGGTGATGGACTCGTCGAAGCGGTCGCCGCCGATGCGGACCGACGCCGAATAGACGATGCCGTTGAGCGAGATCACCGCCACTTCGGTGGTGCCGCCGCCGATGTCGATGACCATCGAACCACGGGCTTCGGTCACCGGCATGCCGGCGCCGATCGCTGCGGCCATCGGCTCTTCGATCAGGAACACGTCGCGGGCACCGGCTTCCTCGGCCGATTCCTTGATCGCGCGGCGCTCGACCTGGGTCGAGCCGGCCGGCACGCAGACCAGCACGCGCGGGCTCGGGCGCAGCACGCGCGACTTGTGCACCTTCTTGATGAAGTGCTTGAGCATCGCCTCGGTGTAGGTGAAGTCGGCAATGACGCCATCCTTCATCGGGCGGATGGTGGTGATGTGGCCCGGGGTACGGCCCAGCATCTGCTTGGCCTCGGCGCCTACGGCTGCCACCGACCGGGTGCCGCCAATGGCACGATCCTGACGCACGGCCACGACCGACGGCTCGTTCAGCACGATCCCCTGCCCGCGCACGTAGATGAGGGTGTTGGCCGTGCCCAGGTCGATGGACAGGTCGTTGGAGAACATGCCACGGAGTTTCTTGAACATCTGAGGAAGGAGTCCTGAGGGGTGTCGTGCCCGCCGCGGGATGGCGAAAAAATGGGCAGAAATCGAGGCCGACAAGCCTAGCAACCCGCCTGCCGCCGAGCAAGGAAAAAACTAGCTGAACCCGCGTCTTCACAGGCTTTCGGCCTGATCCGGTCTCACCCGGTTCTGGCCCTGAGCGGCACCAGCGGGTAACCTTTGCGCCGTCGGGCGCCCAAGGGCGCCGTTTGCTTGCCCGCTGAACCGGGCCGGCCCATCCCAAAATTCACCGCATAGGCTTACATCGATGTCCGCTCTGATCTGTGGTTCTCTTGCCTTCGACACCATCATGGTGTTCCCGGACCAGTTCAAGAATCACATCCTGCCGGACAAGGTGCACATCCTGAACGTGTCCTTCCTGGTGCCGCGCATGCGCCGCGAGTTCGGCGGCTGCGCCGGCAACATCGCCTACAACCTGCACCTGCTGGGCGGCCAGCCGATCCCGATGGGCACCGTGGGTTCGGACTTCGGCCCGTACCGCGAATACTTCGAAGGCCTGGGCATCGACCTGTCGCGCGTGCGCGTGATCGATGAGCTGTTCACCCCGCAGGCGTTCATCACCACCGACCACGACAACAACCAGATCACCGCCTTCCATCCGGGCGCGATGATGCGTTCCTACGAGAACCACGTGCGTGGCGTGCCGGGCGTAAGCCTGGGCCTGGTCGGCCCGGACGGCCGCGAGGGCATGATCCAGAACGCGCAGGAATTCCACGAGGACGGCATCCCGTTCATCTTCGACCCGGGCCAGGCCATGCCGCTGTTCAACGGCCCGGAGCTGCGTGCCTTCATCGACCAGGCCGACTACGTGGTGGTCAACGATTACGAGTCGAACCTGCTGCAGGAACGCACCGGCTGGGACGAAAAGGAGATCGTCAGCCGGGTCAAGGCCTACATCACCACGCGCGGCCCGAAGGGCGCGGTCATCCACACCCCGGACAAGAGCTACGACATCCCGCCGGCGCACGAGCGCCGCGTGGTCGACCCGACCGGCTGTGGCGACGCCTTCCGCGCCGGCCTGATCTACGGCATCCAGAAGGGCTACGACTGGCTGACCATCGGCCGCATGGGCAACCTGATGGGCGCGCTGAAGGTCGAGCACCCGGGCACCCAGAACCAGCGCTTCACCTTCGATGAGTTCAACGAGCAGTTCAAGCAGCAATTTGGCTACGCGCTCAGCGCGTAACCAAATTGCCCGCGCATTCCACCTTATCCCCGCGCCTTCGGCGCGCCCCCTTGAACAACAAGGGGGCTTTCCACCCGATGCGCTACCGGGAATGCTGTTGGTAGGTGTCGACCCGGGTCGACACTGCCGGCCAGCGGCCGGCTCTACCCCGTCTGCTGCCAGGCGGCCAGCAGGTCGCGGCAATCGGCGAAATGCCAGTCGGTGCAGTCCGGCCATGGGTTCTCCGGCAGGTTGACCAGCACGGTGTGGGTGCCCGCAGCGCGGCCGCACTCCAGATCGTAAGCGTGGTCCCCGACCATCACCGCCTGCCCGGCGGAAACGCCCCAGCGCCGCAGGTGCTGCTGCAGGCCATCCGGCGAAGGCTTGGGCACGGCTTCATCGCGGCCGATGATGTCGGCATCGTCGAACAGTTCCCCGACCCCGATCGCCTCCAGCGTCAGCTTCGCCAGCGCGTGGTCGTTGCGGGTCAGGATGCCCAGCCGGCAACCGCCGGCCGCCAGCGCGCGCAGCAGCTTCACCGCACCCGGTGCCGGCAGCGCGTCCTCGGCCAGCGCGCGTTCGTGATCCAGCAGCCACTCGCGCTTGGCCCGTGCCGGTGCGTCCGGTAGCGCGGCGATATGGTCGAGGATGTCTTCCTCGGCCGCGATCTGCAGCGCGCTGCGGATCGCGGCGAAATCATGCACGGCCACCGTCAGCGTGCCGTCCATGTCGAACACCCAGTGCCGGATCGCGGACAACGCGTGCACTGCGCTGCCCGTCGCGATCATCACTGCCACCACTGCGGCATGCGGCTGGCGTCGACACCGCCGGTCTCGAACACTGCGGTACGGGTACCACCGGCCTTGACCGGGAACTCGATGCTGATCGACTTGCCCTTGCGCGCCAGCTTCCACAGCGCCTTCTGGTCGGTGATGAACATCGCAATGGCTTCATCGGTCTTTGGCCGCCAGGCGGCCATCGACACCGGCTTCCCGTCGTCCACGGTCACCTTCACCGTGCACTGCGGGCAGCGGAAATCGCCGGCCTGCAGCACCAGGTAGGCATGCCGCTTCCACTCCGGATGATCGCGGAACACCAGCTGCACCGGCTTGGCGCCGCTGCCATCCACGTCCACGCGTTCCTTGCTGTAGATCTGCGCCGAGACCTGGTTGCCCTTGTTGCCCACCGGAATCTGGTTGTACTGCCACAGTGCCTGCATACGGCGCAGGTCGCGCGCGGCATCGCCCTTGGCCTTGACCTCATCGAAGCCGGCGGCGATCCGCTCGGCGGCGGCGGTGTCCTTGTACTGGTCCAGCAGCGAGGCGCCATGCAGGCGCGCGCGTTCCCAGTCCTGCGCGGCCACGGCCATGTCGTACTGCTTGGCGACGTCCTCGGCCTTGGCTTCCTTCTGCGCCTGCACGGCGGCCGCGGCGGCTTCCTGCGCCTTGCGTTCTTCCTCGGGGTTGCTGCAGGCAGCCAAGGCCAGGGTGCAGGCGGTGAGCAGGATCAGTCGTTTCATGCGGAGGTCCTATGCGAGTGCATCCCGATTCTATCGGCAGCGAAAAGCGGATACACCAACGGCGGGTTTCCCCGCCGTTGGTGGTGAAGCAGTGACCGGTTGCCGGCCAGCGGCCGGCACTACCGCTTACTTGGCTTCGGCCTTGGCCAGCAGATCCTGCACCGAGGCGGTGGTGATCGGGTGGTAGCCCGGCTTGGCCTTTTCGAAGGCCTGCTTGGCCAGCTCCAGCCCCTTCGGGGTCTTCACCAGTTCAGCGTAGATCGGCATGATCAGCTTGCGACGGCCGACGCGCTCGATGAACGCAGCGGCCCCTTCGTTGGCCTGCTCGTAACCGCTGCGGATCGCCAGCGGGTACCAGCGCATGGCGATCTCGCCATTCGGGGTGCCGGTGAAGTGGAACGCCTTGTCCAGCGTGGCCAGCTTGTCCAGCGGCTGGGTCGCACCCAGGCCGTCGATGAAGCGCACCCATTCCTGCGTGCTCCAGTCGGCGATGACCTGGCTGCTCGGCACGGTGCCGGCGCTGGCGAAGGCGATGCGCGCGGTATCGACGCTGCTGAAGTTGCGCGACTGCGCCTTGGCCGCGAACGCCGGGATGCCCGGCTCGTCCAGCCAGGCCTTCAGTTCAGCCTCGGTCACTGCCGACGGATTCTTCGGCAGCAGGTTCTTCTTCAGGTACTCGACGAACTGGTCGGTGTTCGCGCTCTGGAAGGCGTGGTCATCGAACCAGCCACGCAGGAACGGATCAAAGGTCTCGCGGCCGAAGCGCTGTTCCAGGAACTCCAGGAACCACGAACCCTTGACGTAGGCGACCTGGCTGAGGGCTTCGTCGGGGTCGCGCTCGTTCAGCGGCGGCAACGCCAGCGCCTGGTCGGCCGGGCTCATGTCCTTCACTTCGGCCAGCAGGTCGGTCTGGTCGATCTGCTTCTCCATCTCGGCCATCTCCTTGCCATACAGGGCTTCGGTGATGCGGCCCTGGACGTAGGTGGTGAAGCCTTCATTGAGCCAGATGTCCTTCCAGCTGGCGTTGGTCACCAGGTTGCCCGACCAGCTGTGCGCCAGCTCGTGGGCGACCAGCGACACCAGCGACTTGTCGCCGACGATCACGGTCGGGGTGGCGAAGGTCAGGCGCGGGTTTTCCATGCCACCGAACGGGAACGACGGCGGCAGCACCAGCATGTCGTAGCGGCCCCAGCGGTATTCGCCGTACAGCTTCTCGGCGGCACCGATCATCTTTTCGGTGTCTTCGAATTCCTTGGCGGCCTTGTTGACCATGGTCGGCTCGGCCCAGACGCCGGAGCGGCCGGAGATCGGCTCGAACACCAGGTCGCCGGCGGCGATGGCCAGCAGGTACGACGGAATCGGCTGCGGCATCTTGAAGGTGTAGTCACCGTCACGCGCGGCCTTCGGATCGTTGTCGGCGCTCATCAGCACCATCACGTCCGGGCGCGAGACCACGTGCGCGCTGTAGGTGAAGCGCACGCTCGGGGTGTCCTGCAGCGGCACCCAGGAACGGGCGTGGATGGCCTGCGACTGGCTGAACATGAAGGGCAGCTTCTTGCCTTCGGTCATCGACGGCGCCAGCCACTGCAGGCCCGAGGCGGTCGGTGCGGTGTGGTAGGTCACTTCCACCTTGGCCGGCTGCTCCGGCGTTTCGATGGTCAGCTTGCTGCCGAACACCTTGTCAGCGGCGGCCAGCTCGAACTTCAGCGGGCTGCGCGCGCCATCGGCGGCGACCGCCTCGACCTTGGACACGGTCAGCTCGCGGGTGTCGAGCACCAGCTGCCTGGCGTCCTTCTGCTTCCATTCCAGGGTGTAGGTGGCGGTGCCACCGATCTGCTTCTGGTCGAAGTCCAGCTTCAGATCCAGCGCGATGTCCTTGATGACGACCTTGTCCGGCTCGGCGTACGAGCTTTCGTCGTGGCTGCGGTTCTCGGCGTTCACGGGGGCGGCGGGGGCCTTTGCGGCAGTC
>NZ_JAPTFX010000106.1:0-16452 GCF_030985895.1 Stenotrophomonas sp. Sm6012
GCCCGGCGGCGGCCCTATACTCGACGGTCATGTCGACCGTCGATCCCGTCCTGCTGCTGTTGACCACCTGCCCGGACCGGGCCAGTGCCGAGCGCATCGCGCACGCGCTGGTCGGCGAGCGCCTGGCCGCGTGCGTGACCCGACTCGATGGCGCGCAGTCGACCTACCGCTGGCAGGGCGAGGTGACCACCGACAGCGAGCTGCAGCTGCTGGTGAAAACCACCGCGAGCCGCGTCGATGATGCGATTGCCCGGATCGTCGAACTGCATCCCTATGAACTCCCGGAGTGCATCGCGGTCGAAACCCGGGCCGGCCTGCCGGCGTATCTGGACTGGATCCGGGCACAGACCCGGGAGGACACTGATTGAAGACTCTGTTTGCGCGTGGCGCCGCCTTGTGCGCCCTGTTGTGGCTCTCGTTGCCGGCCTTCGCGCTGGATGAGAAGGACCTGCTGCCGGTGGACCAGGCGTTCGCGCTGACCGCCACCGCCCCCGAACGTGGCCAGGTGCAGCTGCAGTTCAAGATCGCACCGGGCTATTACCTGTATCGCCACCGTACCAGCGTCAAGGCCGACCCGGCGTTCAACGCCGGCGCGCTGCAGATGCCCAAGGGCGACAGGCACCACGACGATTTCTTCGGCGAGGTCGAGACCTATCGCGAGCGCCTGCAGGCCACCCTGCCCGGCACACCCACCGATGCGGCCGGCACCATCAGCGTGGAAGTGCGCTACCAGGGTTGCGCCGATGCCGGTGTCTGCTACCCGCCGCAGAAGCGCGTGGTGCAGGTCACCCTGCCGGGTGGCGGTGCGCAGGCTGCGGCACCCGCGGCGCGTACCAGTGCCGGCAACCCGTTCAACAATCCGTTGGCCGGCGCCGGCAGCACGGGCGGCCTGCGCCTGCCGGGTGCGGCCAGCAACAGCCAGGCGCTGCCACTGCCGTCGGAACAGGCCTTCGGCTTCGATGCCATTGCCAGCGATGGCAACACCCTGCTGCTGCGCTTCAGTCCGGCGCCGGGCTACTACCTGTATCGCGACCGCACCTCGCTGAAGCTGGAAGGCAGCGCGGGCGTGCTGGCCGACAAGCCGCGTTGGCCAGCCGCGCAGTCGCATCGCGATGAACATTTCGGCGATGTCTCGGTGTACTTCAACCAGGTGGAAGTGCCGCTGCCGCTGCGCCGCACTGTCAGCGAGGCGGTCGACAGCACCCTGGTGGTGACCTTCCAGGGCTGCCAGACCGATGGCATCTGCTACCCGCCGATGACGCGCCGGGTGAAGCTGTCGATTCCGGCCGGCAAGGCCAACGCCAGCGCCGACCAGGCACCGCCGCGCAACGAGGTGATCAGCCCGCTGGCCGCTGGCAACGGCGCCCCGCGCGAAGCGGCCAACGGCGCACCGCTGCGCCTGCTGCCGACCGTGCCCAACGACGAAGCCGCCCGCCCGGCCGCCGCAGGCGCTGAGGGCGCAGGCAATGAATTCGCCACCGATGCGCAGGGTGACAACGCGCTGCGCACGCGCCCGCCTGCGACCACGCCGAACCCGGACCGTTCATTCGTCTGGGTGCTGTTGCTGGCGCTGGCCGGTGGCCTGGTGCTGAACCTGATGCCGTGCGTGCTGCCGATCCTGTCGCTGAAGGTGCTGAGCCTGGCGCAGAGTGGCGAAAGCCCGCAGCGCGCGCGCAGCCATGCGCTCTGGTACACGCTGGGCGTGCTGGTCGCGTTCGCGGTGATCGGCGCGCTGATGGTGGGCCTGCGCGCGATCGGCAACGCAGTCGGCATCGGCTTCCAGCTGCAGCATCCGGGCGTGGTGGCGGCGCTGGCCTACATCATGTTCGCGGTGGGCCTGAGCCTGTCCGGTGTATTCACCCTGGGTGGCGGCATCGGCAACCTCGGCCAGTCGCTGGCCAGCCGCAGCGGCCCGGCCGGTGATTTCTTCACCGGTGCGCTGGCCTGCGTGGTCGGCAGCGCCTGCGTCGGCCCGTTCATGGGCGGTGCCATTGCCTACGCCTTCATTGCCCCGCCCTTGAAGGCGATGACCGTGTTCCTGTTCCTCGGCCTGGGCCTGGCCCTGCCGTTCCTGCTGATCGGCTTCGTGCCGGCACTGGCGCGCCGCCTGCCCAAGCCGGGCCCGTGGATGGAAACGCTCAAGCACGTGCTGGCCTTCCCGATGTATGCCACCGCGCTGTGGCTGCTGTGGGTGCTGGGCAAGCAGCGTGGCGTGGACGGCATGGCGCTGGTGCTGGGTGGCCTGCTGCTGCTCGCCTTCGGCCTGTGGCTGTTCGAGCGTAACCGTTGGACCGGCTCGCGCGCGGTGACCCTGCTGGGCGTGCTGCTGGCCATCGGCGCACTGGTGCCGGCCTGGGGCGTGACCCAGCTGGCAGCACCGACGCGTGCCGCACAGGCGGCCAGCGAGAACGTGGTCGAGTATTCGCCGCAGCTGCTGGACCGCCTGCGCGCCGACAACCGCGTGGTGTTCGTCAACATGACCGCCGACTGGTGCGTGAGCTGCAAGGCCAATGAGCGCGCGGTGCTGTCGCGACCGGAGTTCAAGGACCTGCTCAAGCGCACCAACGCGGTGTACATGCGCGGCGACTACACCAACGTGGACCCGCAGATCACCTCGTTCCTGGAAGAGCACAAGGCGGTGGGCGTGCCGCTGTACGTGGTGTACGGCCCCGGCGCACCGCCGACCGTGCTGCCGACCCTGCTGACCCAGGCAGTGGTCGAGGAAGCGCTGTTGCGCACCGCACGATGAAGTGGCAACGGCCGGCGCTGCTGTGGACAGCGGTGCTGGCCGCCGGCCTGGGCCTGTGGGCCGGGCATCGACTGACGCCGGCGCCGGTGGCATCGGCTACATCACCGGCCGCTCCCGCCAAGCCTTCGCTGCAGGCGGGCGATCCGATGCCCGCGCTGTCCCTGCCCGACCTTGAAGGGCACGCACTGGATCTGCGCCGGCACTTCGCCGGCCGCCCGTTGCTGATCAACGTGTGGGCCAGCTGGTGCGCGCCCTGCATCGAGGAAATGCCCGAGCTGGGCCGCTTCGCCGGAACCCAGGGCGACAGCGGCGTGCAGGTGCTGGGCCTGGCGCTGGACACCCCGGACGACGTGCGTGGTTTCCTGCAGCGGGTGCCGGTGGACTACCCGATCGTGATCGAGACCCCGGGCCCGCGCGATGCCAGCGTGCAGCTGGGCAATGCGCAGGGCCTGCTGCCCTACAGCGTGCTGTTCGATGCACAGGGGCGGATGGTCAAGGCGAAGCTGGGGCCGTTCGCCCGCGGCGAGATCGACGGCTGGGTGAAGTGAGGGTTCGGCAGGGTTGCACCCTGCACCCGCGGTAGTGCCGGCCGCTGGCCGGCAACCTCAACAGCAAGAGCGGGCTTTCCGTGGGATGGCGGGGCGGTGTCGGAGTGCGGGGACGCTGCAAGTACGTCTCTGTAAGCTTGGCAGCCGCATCCATGCGGCTGACACCCCGCACTCCGACACCGCCCCACCTCTAACAGATTCCGGCGGTTGTTGGGGATGAATCTCCATCGAAATCAAATATTTCGACAATTGAACGAACAGCATCCACGCATGGCGTGGATCTACGGCAGGTCGCGAGAATCTGTCGAAGGCGGGGTGGGTCCGGTTGCGGGGGCGTGAGCGCCATGGATGGCGCGACCGAGCCTACAGGGACGTATTTACGGCGTCCCCCGCAACCGGACCCACCCCGCCATCCCACGGATAGCCCGCTTTTGACGTTGACGTTGACGTTGACGTTGCCTCGGCAGGTGCCGGGCGCAGCCCGGCCGATACCCCCCGCTTGACCGCAGCCAGGGGGCCACGGAAAATTCCGCGACTAATTCTCATTTGCTGTTGCGCAGGATGCGGGCGGCAGCCTTCCAGGCCCTCCTCCTTCGATGTTCAAGAACATCCTGTTCCAAGTGCACTGGCTGCTGGGCATCACCGCCGGTGCCATCCTGGCCGTGATGGGCCTCAGTGGTGCCGTGCTGTCCTTCGAGGACGAACTGCTGCGTGCGGCCAACCCCGGTTTTGCGGCCATCGCCGAACACCACGCCGACAGCCAGCTTCCGCTCGCGCTCAGCGAGCTGGTGCCGCGGCTGCAGGCCGACAGCGAACGCCCGTTGCAACGCCTGCGCGTCGACGCCACCGGGCAGCGGCCATCGGTCGCGCGCTTTGCCGGCGGCAAGCAGCACTGGGTGTATTTCGACCCGTACAGCGGTGAGCGCTTCAGTGCCCTGCGCGGCCAGGCGTTCTTCGATTTCGTCGAAGACCTGCATCGCCATCTCGCTGCCGGCGAACGCGGCAAGTGGATCACCGGCAGCTGTGCGATCGCGCTGCTGTTCTTCACCCTGTCCGGGCTCTACCTGCGCTGGCCACGGCGCTGGTGGCACTGGCGCAGCTGGCTGGCGGTGGAGTGGAAACGCGGCGGCCGCGGTTTCCTGTGGAGCCTGCATTCGGTGGTCGGCAGCTGGGTGCTGTTGATCTACCTGATGAGCGCATTGACTGGGCTGTGGTGGTCGTTCGACTGGTACCGCAGCGCCGCCAACAACGTGTTGGGCGTCGCGCCGGCGGCCAAGCACACGGTGGCCATCGATGCGCCGCTGGACCTGCAACGCGTCGAAGCCACGTTGTATGCGTTGCCTGGCGTGCGCAGCGGTTTCATCGACCTGCGCTTGCCGGAAGAACCGGGCCAGGCGCTGAACGTGCGGGTGATGGCCGGTGATCCAGCGCAGCGTGGTGGTCACCACGATCGCGCCCACGATCTGCTGCAGCTGGACCCGGCCAGTGGCGCGGTGCTCGATTCCCGCCCCTACGATCGCCAGGGCGCTGGCGCCCAGCTGGCCACCAGCGTGTTCGCGCTGCACTCGGGCAGCTACTTCGGCCTGCCCGGGCGTGTGGTGGTGATGCTCAGCAGCCTGGGCATGAGCCTGTTCTTCATCACCGGCTGGATGCTGTACCTGGATCGCCGCCGCAGCCAACGCGCGGCACGCGGGCTGCGCCAGTCGCTGCCGATGCCGGCCGCCACCGAAGGCCATGGCGCGCCGTGGCTGGTGGTGCATGCCAGCCAGAGCGGCCTGGCCGAACAGCTTGCATGGCGTGCGGCCGCGCAGCTGCAGGCGGCCGGTTACGCGGTACAGGTGCTGCCGTTGTCGCGCATCGATGCCGCGAAGCTGCAGGCCACCTCGCAGGCGCTGCTCGTGTTGAGCACCTTCGGCGATGGTGAACCGCCGGATGCCGCCCGACGCGCGGCACGCCTGCTGCTCGCGCAGGCACCGGACCTGTCGGGACTGCAGTTCGGCCTGCTCGCGCTGGGCGATCGCCAGTATCCGCACTACTGCGGATTCGGCCGCCAGGTCGATGGCTGGCTGACCGGCAACGGTGCACGCGCACTGTTCGCGCGCATCGATGTCGATGCCGCCTCGGTGCCGGCCCTGCGCCAGTGGCAGCTGCAGCTGGGCGCACTGACCGGCATCGCCACCGATGACAGTGTGCTGCCGCCGGCGACGCGGATGCATGACTGGCGCCTGCTCGGCCGCGACCGCCTCAACCCGGGCAGCGTCGGCGGCGCGATCTGGCGTATCCGTCTTGCCGCCCCGGCCGATGTGCAGTGGCAGGCCGGTGACATCCTGCATATCGCGCCCCGCCACAATGCGCGGCATGCGGGTGCAGTGCTGAAAGCGCATGGACTGGATCCGCTGCAGCCGCTGCTGGTTGACGGCGCGCCACGCACGCTGCTGGCGCTGGCCAGCGAACGCGAGCTGCCGGAGGCCGATGCCGCGTTGCCCGTGCAGGATGCCTGCCTGTGGCTGTCCGGCCTGCCGATGCTGCCCGGCCGCGAGTACTCGATCGCCTCCGCCGCGAACGACGGCGAGGTGGAGCTGGTGGTCAGGCTGGTGCATGATGCCGCCGGTCGCGTCGGGCTGGGCTCGGGCTGGTTGTCGCTGCATGCGCCGATCGGCGCCAGCGTCGTGGCCCGCGTGCATCGCAATCCCGGTTTCCATCGCGTGCCTGCCGCGCCGATGGTGCTGGTCGGCAACGGCACCGGCATCGCCGGCCTGCGCAGCCTGCTGCGCGAGTCCGCGCATGCAGGCGAGCACGGGCACTGGCTGCTGTTTGGCGAGCGCCAGCGCGCGCACGACCTGCTGTTTGCCGACGAGATCGAGGCCTGGCAGGCGCAGGGCCATCTGGCGCGGGTGGACCTGGCGTTCTCGCGCGATGACGGAGGGGGCTATGTGCAGGATCGCTTGCGTGCGGCCTCTGATGTGCTGCGCGACTGGATGCAGCGCGGCGCGGTGATCCACGTCTGTGGCTCGCTGCAGGGCATGGCCGAAGGCGTGGACCAGGTGCTGCGCGCCGCACTGGGCGATTACGCGGTGGAAACGCTGCTGGAGAACGGGCGCTACCGCCGCGACGTGTACTGAGTCACAGGAGGAGTGCCGGCCCAGCGGCCAGCACTACCGGGGCAGGATCAGGCCGCGGCGCGGGCCTGCCGCGCCGGCTGCAGGCGGAAGGCTCCCACCGCTTCGGCCAGGGCATGCACCTGCGCCTGCATCTGTGCAGTCGAGGCACCGGCCTCTTCCACCAGGCTGGCATTGCGCTGGGTACTGGCTTCCATCTGCACGATGGTCTGGTTCACCTGTGCGATGCCGGCATGCTGCTCCTGCGATGCGCTGCGGATGCCGGCCAGCAGGTCCGCTAGCTGCTGCACGCTGCCGACGATCTCGCCCATCGTGGTGCCGGCCTGCTCGGCCTGCTGGTTGCCCTGCCCGACACGCGCCACCGAATCCTCGATCAATCCCTTGATCTGCTTGGCCGCCTCGGCACTGCGCTGGGCCAGCAGGCGCACTTCCGCAGCCACCACCGCGAAGCTGCGGCCCTGTTCGCCGGCACGTGCCGCTTCCACCGCTGCGTTCAGTGCAAGGATGTTGGTCTGGAAGGCGATGCCATCGATCAGCTGGGTGATGTCACCGATCCGCCGCGAGGCTTCGCTGATGCCGTGCATGGTCGCCACCACCTGGCCCACGGCGTCGCCGCCGCGCTGGGCCACCGCTGCCGCACCCTTGACCAGCGCATCGGCGCGACCGGCTGCGTCGGCATTGCGGCCCACGGTGTCGGTCAGCTCATGCATCGACGCTGCGGTTTCTTCCAGGTTGGCCGCCTGCTGCTCGGTACGCTGCGACAGGTCGTGGTGGCCAGCGACGATCTCGCCAACGCCGGTATCCAGGCTGGAGGTGGCCTGCTGGATGCGGGTGACGATGCGGCCCAGCTGCGCGACGGTGGCGTTGGCATCGTCGCGCATGCGCGCGAACACGCCCTGCAGGTCGCCGTCCATGCGCACGCTGAGGTCGCCGCGTGCCAGCGCGGCCAACAGCGCCTGCAGGTCGCCGAGATTGGTTTCAAAGGTCGCCAGCAGGCGGTTGATGCTGGTCGACAGCGTGCGCACGAAGCCCTGCTTGCCGTCCAGTACGATGCGACCGTGCAGGTCACCGTGTGCGGCGGCGTCGACCAGTGCGGCCACTTCGGTTTCGAGCAGGGTTTCCAGTGCGCGGCTGCGCCATTCCACCGCCACACCGAGGAACTGTCCCTCGTCGGTGATGGGGTTGGCGATCAGCTGGTAGCGAACACCGTCGTGGCCGATCTCGCGTTCTTCGCGCTGGCGCACGCCGGCCAGGCTGGCCAGCGCCGGATGCAGGCGCACCGCATCGCTGCCCACGAGCGCGTCAACCTGCAGGTCCAGCTGCAGCAGCAGCGCCGGGTTGGCGTAGGCCACCAGACCTTCTGCATCGATCACCATCAGGCCGGTCTGTGCGCTGTCCAGCGCCTGGCGCACGCGGGTATTGCCGCGCGCCACCGCGCGCTCGGTCTCGATGCGCGCACGCAGGCGCTGCTGCATGTCGACCAGGCGCTGGGCGAGCTGGCCGATCTCATCATTGGCGTTGTATACGCGCAGCGTGGTGTCCAGGCGGTCGTCGGCGATATCACTGGCGAAGCGCAGGGTGTCCTGGATCGGCTGGCGCACCGCGCGCAGGACCAGCACCAGGCTGGTGATCAGCACGCCGGCGACCAGCAGCAGGGTCAGCGCGAACAGCACGCTCATGGTGCGCGTACCGGCCTGCTGGCGCGCCTGTGCCTCGGCCAGCGCCGCCACCTGGGCCTGCTGGAAGGCGGCCAGTGCCGGCGCCACGCCGGCGGCGGTGTCCAGCAGCGACTGCGCCTCCACATCCAGGCCGACGCGGGCGGCGGTGTAACCCAGCAAGGCGACCTGATAAGCGTCCATGCCGCTGCGCAGGGCATCCTGCACATCGGTGGACAGGCCGGCCAGCGCGAGGTCGAACGGCAGCTTCTCTTCGCTGGCGCGGTCGGCATGGGCAGAGTCACCGTCGAGCAGCAGCAATGCTTCCTGCCGCCGCATCTTCTGCAGGGACAGTGCCAGCAAGGGGCGCTGCAGCGCATCGACCTGCGCCTGCAGGGTGTCGGCGGCCTGCTGCAGCTGCGCGGCAAGGCCGGCATCACCCCGGCCCATCTCGTCGACCCGTTCGAACAGGGCCGCAACGCCCTGGGAGAATGCGTCCGCGGCTTCGGTCAGCACCTGCAGGGCCTTGCGCCGGCCGGCATCCATCGGTATCGCGCGCAGCGCCTGCAGGTCGGCCTGCAGTGCTTTCTGCGTGGACAGCAACTGGTTGCGGTCAGCATCGTCGAAACTGCGCGCATACTGGGTCTGCAGGCGCCGGGCTTCGGCCACACGCGTGGCCAGGCTGGCCGCCAGGTCGCTGCCGCGCTGGTAACTGGCCTGATTGCGTGCGGCCTGTGCACTGGCGTGGCCGGTCCAGGCGTAGACCGCGGCGATCGCCACCAGGCCCAGGCCACAAACCCAGAGGGTTGCCTTGAGCTTGTTGGCTACGCTGAGCCGGTGCGGCTGCAGCCACAGCAGCAGGCTCGACGACAGCACGCTCGACGACAGCGCGCCGGGTGACGCCGCGCGCAGGCGGGCCAGATGCGTGCGCAGGGACCGGAGGTGGGGAACGACGGCCGACATGACAGACTCCAGGCGGAAGGACGCACCTGTATCGGCTGGATTCCCGGCAACTTTAGGCCCGTTTTCGTGCCACTGCGACGCTCGCGGGCGGACGCGGCCTTTGTACCGGGCACAGGCGACGGGGGCATGACACCGGCGCTGCGCTTGACCTCAACCCCGGTTGGGGGCGCACAGTGGATGTCCCTCCCCTGCCCGGTGCGCGCATGACGACGCTCGATATCCCCCGCTACCTGCACCGCCTGCAGCTGGATGCACCTCCCCCGCTGACCCTGGCCGGCCTGACCCTGCTGCAGCAACGGCATAACGCGCTGCTGCCGTTCGAGACCCTCAGCTGCCTGCTGCGTGACGCGGTACCGATCGACCTGGACAGCGTGCAGCGCAAGCTGCTCGACGAGCGCCGGGGCGGTTACTGCTTCGAACTCAATGGCGGCCTGCTGGCGCTGCTGCAGGCGCTGGGCTTCGATGCCCAGCCGCTGAGCGCGCGCGTGCTGCTGGCGGCACAGGATGGCGAGCTGACCGCACGGACCCATCTGCTGCTGCGCGTGCATGTAGAGGGTGAGGACTGGCTGGTCGATGCTGGCTTCGGCAGCCTGACCCCGACCGTGCCGCTGCGCCTGCACGACACCGCACCGCAGGCCACGCCGCACGAGCGCTACCTGCTACAGCGGCTGGGCGATGACGGCAATTTCGTGCTGTCAGCCGAATCCAGCGATGGCTGGCGGGCGATGTACCGCTTCGACCTGCAGGCGCCTGCGCCGATCGACAACGTGGTGGGCAACTGGTACGTGTGCACCCATCCCGACTCCAGTTTCCCGGGCCAGCTGCGCGCGTCGCTGACCGGGCCGGACTGGCGCCGCACCATCGGCAGTGGCAACTACACCGAGTACCGCCCAGGGCAAGCCCCGGACAAACGCCCACTGCACGATGTCGGCGACGTGCGCGAGGTGCTGCAGCAGCGCTTCGGCGTGCAGCTGCCGGACGACCCGCGGCTGGACCCGGCGATCAATGACTGGCTGCAGCGCTCGCGCGCCACGATCTTGTAGGGCCGAGCCCATGCTCGGCTGAACGTGGGCGGCTGGGCCAACGGCAGCCGAGCGTGAGCTCGGCTCTACAGAACTGCGCGCGCCTGCAGCGCGATGCGGTTGCCTTCGCTGTCGCGGATCTCGGCCACGCGCCAGTCACCGGCATCGGCCGGGCCGAAGCGCAGTTCGGCGCCAGCCTGCAGCGCACGGTCGAGGCTGGCCTCAAGATCATCGACACCGATATAGAGGCGCGCGCCCTGTTCGGAGGGCTGATAGTCCGCCCCCTGCACCAGCGACAGGCTGGCACCCGTCGCGTCATCCGAGAACGGCAGGTAGGCCATGTGGCAGTCATGCAGCAGGATCGGTTCGTCCACCACCACCTGCAGCCATTGCTGATAGAAGGCGATGGCACGGGCCAGGTCACTGGCGGGGATCTCGACATGCAGGATCGGGTTCACGGGCTTTCCTCGCGCGGCGCAGTCAGATGATGCGCAGGGTAATCGCCTTCAGTACCGCGCGGGTACGATCGCGGGTGCCAAGCTTGTCGAGAATGGCGGAAACATAGTTCTTCACCGTGCCTTCGGCCAGGAACAGGCTGCGCGCGATCTCCTTGTTGCTGTAGCCGCCGGCCAGCAAGCGCAGGATCGCCACTTCGCGTTCACCGAAGGTGTCAGTCGGCGGCGCTTCATCGTGGAAGCGGTAGCGCGCGCGCACAGGCTCGGTGCTGACCGGCATCAGCAGCGTCTCGCCGGCGGCGACGCGCCCGATCGCCTCATACAGGTCGGCCGGCGCGGCGTCCTTCAGCAGGAAGCCCTGTGCTCCCGCTTCGCTTGCCCGCAGCAGCAGGTCGCTCTCGTCGAAGGTAGTCAGCAGCAGCAGCGGCGTGGTATCGCCACGTGCGCGCAGCTGGCGAAGCGCTTCGATGCCATCCAGGCCCGGCATGCGGATATCACTGAGCACCACGTCCACCGGCTGCGCGAGCAGCGCATCGAGTAGTGCCTGACCGTCTTCGGCCTCCAGCACCACCTCCACGCCCAAGCCCTGCAGCAGCGCACGCAGGCCGGCGCGGACCAGCGCCTGGTCGTCGGCCAGGGCAACGCGGATCGCGGCGACACTCATGCCGGCACCCATGCGGTCAGCAGCATGCCGCCCTGTGCGGTACGCGCCAGTTCCAGTCGGCCATGCACCGTGGCCAGGCGCTCACGCATGCCGGCAATGCCGTTGCCTTCGCGGATGCGTTCAGCACGCTGGCCGTCATCATGGATATCGATGCGCAACCGGGAATCTTCTTCGTTGATCGTCAGCCATACGGTGTCTGCGTTGCCATGCCGGGCCGCATTGGTCAGCGCTTCCTGCACCAGCCGCAGCACGGTCTCGGCCATCAGCGGATCGGTCACGCGCACGCCCTCGCCGATCCGCAGTTGCAGCTTCGGCCGTGGGAAGGGCGCGGCCAGCGCGTGCAGCGCGGTGGCCAGATCGAGGCCACGATCATCGCGCATCGACTGCACCACCTGGCGGATGTCGGCCAGCAGTTCGCCCGACAGCTGCTCGGCCAGGACCAGGCCGTCGCGCCCGGCCAGCGCCGGGTCTACAGCCAGCGCGCGCAGGTTCAACCGCATCGCGGTGAGCTTGTGGCCCGCCACGTCGTGCAGCTCGCGCGCCAGGCGCAGGCGCTCGGCATCGCGGGCGCTGTCGGCCAGCAATGCACGTGTGGCCAGAAGATCCGCATTGACCCGGGCCAGGTCATCGCGGGCCAGTGCCGTGCTGCGTGCGTAGTGTGCGGTCAGTGCAGCGAACGCCTGGAAACCGCCGTACAGCAGCACCACCAGCGCCGGCTGGCTGAAACCACTCTGGCGTAGGACCCCATACATCGCCAGGTTGGCCAGCAATGCGACACCCAGCACGAAGCGCGGCGGCCAGTGCTCGGCCAGCTGCGCGACCAGCACCACCAGCAGCACGGGGGCAGTGCCGGTACGCGGCTGCAACGCAACCAGGGCAACCGCCAGCAGCGCCTGCAGCACGGCAGCGACGGCGCGCACGCGCGACGGCATCGACGCCCAGCCGTGCAGCACGAACAGCAACAGGAACCCAGCAAGCAACAGCAGGCTGGGGCCGGCCTCGCCGCGCTGCACGGCGAATGACAGGCCGACCGCCAGCACGGTCACCAGACCGGCAAGGCTGAGCGGACGCAACAGGTGGCGGAGCAGGCTGGGCATGGCCAGATGCTGACGGCCGCGCCTGCCGTCGGCAATGGGTCCAGCGCAGAAAGTGACTTCTGGCACGTCGAATCGATGACCACTGGCCCTGAAACCGGCCCCACGCCCCGCGCAGACTGGCCCCACACCGCAGCACACCGCCCACTTCCGGAGCCACTGCCATGATCCGTACCGCCCTGCTCAGCACCGCCCTGACCGCCCTGGCCCTGGCCGGCGGCGCCCACGCCGCCGATCTGGCCGTGACCGTACACGATGTCCGCGTGCAGACCGGTACGCTGCGCGTTGCCTTGGTCGACAACGCCACCGCCTGGGACGGCAAGGCTGCGCCCGTGCAGGCGCAGCAGGCCAGGCCCAGCGGCGACAGTGCCCACTTCGTGTTCAAGAACGTGGCGGCCGGCAGCTACGCGGTGCTGCTCACCCACGACGAGAACGACAACGGCAAGCTCGACACCAACCTGGTCGGCATGCCGGTGGAAGGCTACGGCTTCAGCAACAACCCGCAGGTGATGCGCAAGCCGACCTTCGACGAAGCGCGCGTCGACGTGCCGGCCGCCGGTGCCGCCATCGACATCACCCTGCGCTGATTCCCGCAACCAGACCCGAGGCCATCATGGACCGTCGCCGCTTCCTTCGTACCCTGCTCAGCAGCAGTGCCTGCCTGACGCTTGGCGCCACCGCCCTGCGCAGCGCCCCCGCCTTCGCCGGCGACCCCGCGCACTTCGCGCAGGGCCTGCAGGAGCACCCGTGGCTGCTCGGCTGGCGCAGCGTCAGCAGCGAAAGCCTCGGCCCGGCCACCGTGCAGCTGCAGGGCCGGCTGCCGGCCGGGCTGGCCGGTACGCTGTACCGCAATGGCCCGGCCTGGACCGAGCGCGATGGCTTCCGCTATGACCACTGGTTCGACGGCGACGGCATGGTGCATGGCTGGCGTTTCAACGGCGATGGCAGCCTGACCCATCACGGGCGCATGGTGGCCACGCCGAAGTTCAGCCGTGAGCAGAAGGCCGGCCGTTTCCAGTACCCCGCTGCGGGCACCAGCGTCCCCGGTGCACTGGCGGTTCGCAACAACGACGATGCCAACGTCGCCAACACCTCGGTGACGATGATCAACGGCCGCCTGTTCGCGCTGTGCGAATCCGGTTCGGCGTTCGAGGTGGACCCCGATTCGCTGCAGACCCTTGGCCCGGTCACCTGGCGCCCGGACCTGGCCGCGCTGCCGTTCTCCGCCCATCCCCTGCCCGACCGCGATGGCAGCGTGTGGAACTTCGGCTCGATCAGCCTGATGGGGGGCCACGGCCTGCTGGTCTGGCACATCGGCAAGGACGGCCAGCTGCGCAGCGCCAACGTGATCGAAACGCCCGAGCATGGCTATCTGCATGCCTTCGCCATGACCGAACAGCATCTGGTTTTCGTGCTGATGCCGTTCGACTTCACCGGAACCGGCGGCAGCTTCTTCGAACGCATGCAGTTCGCACCGCAGCGCGCGGCGCGCATCGCGGTGGTGGCCAAGGATGCGCCGGACAAGGCGCAATGGTTCGAGGCGCCGTTCGCGGCGATCTACCACTTCGGCGATGCCTTCACCCGCGATGGGAGCATCGTGCTGCGCGCAGTGCGCCATGACGACATCAACGAGGCGCGCTCACCGATGAAGGAGGCGATGGCCGGTGATGGCGCACATGCGGCCAACAGTGGTGCCAGCCTGGTCGAGCTGCACCTGGACCTGCGCCGTGGCCAGGCGCGCTGGGAATCACTGGGCATCAGCGCAGTGGAGTTTCCGCTGTTCGATCCGCGCTCGGCCAACACCCGTGGCGCACGACTTTACGCACCCACCATCGATGGCCCGGCCAACGCGCCCTACTTCAACGCCGTGGCCGCATTCGACATCGAACGGGGAAGCCGCCAGCTATGGCACTACGGGCCGGACATCATGGCCGAGGAACACGTATTCGTGCCGCGGCCGGGCAGCCACAACGCCGACGACGGCTGGCTGATCGGCACGCTGCTCGATCCGGTGAACACGCGCAGTGGCCTGGCCGTACTCGATGCGCGCCACCTGGATGATGGCCCGATCGCACAGGCGTGGCTGCCCTACGCGGTGCCACTGGGCTTCCATGGCACGTTCGCCGCGCGCGGCTGAGTGCACGCCGCGCGGACACCGGCGCTGGCATGCTGGGGTTTCCCTTGCTGCGGAGCCCGGCATGTCCCTGGCAGACCATCGAAACGCGCTGGCACCGCAGGGATTCCTGCGCGTGGCGATCAACCTGGGCAATCCGGTGCTGGCACAGGGAGACGCGCGTTCGCCGCGTGGCCCCTCGCTGGAACTGGCCACCGCATTGGCGCAACGGATGGGGGTGCAGGCCCGCTTCACCTGTCACGATGCGGCAGCCTCGGTGGTTGCTGCGGCTGCCGAAGACGCTTGGGATCTGGCCTTCCTGGCGATCGATCCGGCGCGGGCGGACCGCATCGCCTTCAGCGCGTCGTACGTGGAAATCGAAGGCACCTACCTGGTGCGTGCGGACAGCCCGGCGCAGCAGGTGGCCGACCTCGACCGCGACGGCCTGCGCATCGCGGTCGGCCAGGGCGCGGCCTACGACCTGTTCCTCAGCCGCGAGCTGCGCCACGCCAGGATCGAACGCGCCGACACCTCTGCGGCCGCCATTGACCTGTTCGACCAACAGCAGCTGGATGCTGCCGCCGGCGTGCGCCAGCCACTGGAAGCCTGGGCGCGGTCGCATCCCGGCCACCGCGTGCTGGCCGATCGCTTCACCGCGATCCAGCAGGCGGTCGCGGCGCCGGCGTCGCGCCCGGCCGATGCGTTGCGGGCGCTCTTCAACGAGGTGGAAGCGATCAAAGCCGGGCCGCTGCTGGTTGAAGCGTTCGCGCGCGCCGGGCAGGCGGTCACGCTGGTGCGGTGACTGTAGAGTCGAGCCTGCTCGACTGCCTGTACGCGAAGACAGTCGAGCAAGCTCGACTCTACAGCTGCGGGTTCAAGCACGGCTCGACGCCACAGATGCGGTGGTCGAGCGGCCACGACGTTACAGATGTGCGTCTGCCATGTGCCGCACGTGTTCGGCGGCCTGCGCGTGCAGCCAGTCGCGGAAGGCGAGGAAGCCGCGATGGCGGGCCGAGCGCTGCGGGTACACCAGCCAATGCGGCCACGCCGTCTTCAGGCGCTGGCTGGACAGCGCCACCAGCTGGCCGGATTCCAGCAACAGGCGCGCCCGCGTCACCCGTCCCAGCGCCACGCCCACCCCGTCCAGCGCCGCACGGTGGTGGGCCTCCGAATCATCCAGTACCGCCACGAAGCGCGGCGGCGGGCTTTGCCCGCTCAACGCGAACCACGCGCCCCACGCGCCATCGGGATCACCGAGCAGCGGCCACTGCGTCAGCGGCACGCGGTCGATGCCACCCATGCGTTCGATCAGCGCCGGGCTGGCCATCGGCAGCAGCCACTCGTCGAACAGCGGTTCCACCACCAGCCCCGGCCATTGCCCGCTGCCCAACCGCAACGCGGCGTCGAACTGCCGCTGCCGCTCGAAATCGACCAGTCGTTCGCTCGACTGCAGGTTGATCTCGATCTGCGGGTGCGCAGCCACGAAGTGGCCCAGGCGTGGCACCAGCCACGCCGACGCCATCGATGGCACCGCGCTGATCGTCAGCACGTGCTCGGCGCGCGCCGCATAGGGCTGGAAGGCCTCGTTGATCGCGTCCAGATGCGGGCCGACCTGCTCCAGCAGGCGCTGCCCTTCCAGGGTGAGGGTGACGCCACGCGGCTGCCGGACCAGCAGCGGGTGGCCGAGGCGCTCCTCCAGCTGGCGCATCTGATGGCTGAGTGCGCTGACGGTCAGGTTCATCGATGCCGCCGCACGCGACAGGTTGCCGAGCCGGGCGGCAGCCACGAAACCCTGCAGGGCATGGAGGGGCGGACGGGACATCAGGCTTGAATTCCTCTCAAGGCGTGCTTGCGGAAATGTCGCTTTTTGCGCTCCCATGCTGCCCGTATCGTGCAATCCACTCAAGTGGAGGCACGCTCATGAACATCTTCAGCAGCCTGTTGTTCCTGCACGGCCACGTGGCCAACGCCGAGCTGGCCCGGCGGCTGGCCAGCCCGGTCCCGCCCAGCAGCACTCCCGCTGTTGCCGGCCGCTGGCCGGCAACCCACCCCCCCCGGCCCCCCCCCCCC
>NZ_JAPTFX010000107.1:0-16422 GCF_030985895.1 Stenotrophomonas sp. Sm6012
ATCCAGCTCCCCACCTCTCCACCGACGCCGCACCCCCTGTCTCAGAAATCGGGGACCGCCGTTTCCCCCACGCCCCAGCCCTGTCCCAGTTCGTTTTAGTCAAGCGGAGGCCAGCATGGGATCGCGTGAGTGGTTGGGTTCAGTCACGCTGCTCGGGTGTTCTGAAAGCCCTGCCTCCATCTGTTTTAGTCAACTTTGCTCGGGGGTTCTGGAGGACGACTGCAGGGGCTATTGGTTTTGGTTCGGGTGCCTGGAAAGCGTTGACCCCATCCGTTTTAGTCAAGCGAGTGGCCTCGGTTGAAGTTCACTGCCCCCCGGTATTCGATCAGCGGTTGGGGGGCCAGTGCTGGTCTGGAAATGTTTCGGGCAAGCGGGCTCTGGGTTTTGGATCGGCGGTCGCTGGGGAGGTTCGACAGGCTCGGCAAAGCGTTTTAGTCAAATCTTTTTCAAACTCCTGCAACGCCCCACTGCCCCTGTTCTGCGATCCGGTTGCTGGGCCTGCGTTGAACGGCTGGGGGGTGTTCCGTGTTTGAGCTGACCCCCTTCTTGGATGCCATTGCTCAAGCCGATGCCCCGCTGGAAGGCAAGGCCAACGGGTGGCAACGCAAGGCTGTTTTGGCCGAGTTCGGCAACGCCTGCGCCTTCTGCTCCGCTCCGCTCGACCTGGCCTCTCCCAAGTCTTGGACGGCTACGCCACTGGTGCCCGCGCAACTGGGCGGCCCCGTCAGTGTCGTGGAGAACTGGGTGCCTGCCTGCCGTCCCTGCGTTGCTGCCAAGGGCCTGCGAGATATCGTGTGCTGGAAAGAGTGGCAAGCGTCGGCGACCCCTGACCGCGTGGCGCTGCTGCTGGAACGTCGGCGCTCTGCGTTGCTGTATGCAGAGAACCACTTCACCCCGTTGAGCCGCCACTCGAAGCGTGAGCGGCTGCTGGCAAACCTGTCCGCCCGTTTCGACAAGCCCCGCTTCCGCGTCTACGCCTGGTCGGGTGAGGTGGATGGGGAGCGCGTTGGCCTGGTGGGCTGGAGCACGCGGTCAGGCGATGCCTTGGCACTGAGCGAGGCCCTGCTGGCGTTACGAATGAGGGACGGGGGCGAGGTGGTGGCAGAGGGCCAGGTGACCCTTCTACGGCTTCCGGTGGACGCGTTCCTGCGGGCCGTGTGGGCGCTCATCGAGGCCCATGGGATCGTCGTGCCGTTGGATGTGCCAAGCGATGGGCCGCTCAATGCAGATGACTGGCGGGAATGCTGGCGACACCGAGTCATGGACCCGGTCAGCAACCACAAGCGGGTTCCGATGACCAGCAGCCAGGCGCTGCCTCATGCTCCCCGCGTGCTGTCCACCAACCCGGATTCCGTTCGCCGGCTGGCCCAGCTGCGGGCCGCCCGCCGTGCTGACCGGGTGGAGGAGGCGGAGCTGCTGTATCGCGAGGCGATGGCCCGAAAGAGCAAATACCTGGAGCGTGTCAGACGCGGCTTGGAGGCCCCGATGCCGCTGGACGAATACCGGGCGTGGAGCGATGAGGTGAGGCAGCTGGGCGTGGACTGGGTGAAGCTAAAGAACTAAAGCCGCTCTCTCGCTATCATTGCCTCAGAAGCGGCACGGTGGGCATCGATTGAGTGCCCCGACAAAGGAATCGTCAAGGGACTACGAAATGGCAATCAGTCAGCAAGTGATTCATGGCTTGAACATCACGAAGCTCAAGGGAATCTTGGCTTTGGATGAGATTCGATTCGACGAGAAACCGCTCACTGCAATCCTCGGGCCGAATGGTTGCGGCAAGTCAACGGTATTGCACGCGCTCGCTTGCTGTTATAGGCCACCCGAAGGATCGGACGGCAAGAGCTGGCAGTTTCGGGAGTTCTTCACTCCCACATCCGATTCAACGTGGGCAGGCAGCTCGCTGATCATGCATCATTCATTTAGAGACGGCTTGACTGAGCATAAAGACATCAGCACCGAATACAGAAAGAAGGCGGACAGGTGGTCCCCTCGCTATTCGAGGCGCCCGGAGCGCGACGTTTACTTCATCGGAATAAAGTCCTGCGTTCCTCGCATTGAGGAAGAGACCTATAACTCAGCCATCAACTATCAAACAGAGGTGCACGCTGACGCCACGCTCATAAAAGCAAAAATGGGTGTAGTGTTCAACCGTGCCTATACCGAGCTCAATGTTCACAAGGCGCATGCCGGACGAAAATACAATGGCCTTGCACTCGATGGCAACAGGTATTCTGCGCTTGCCATGGGAGCGGGCGAGCAGAGAGTTCTGGAAATCCTATCCGTCGTCTTCAAAGCGCCGAAGTATTCACTCATCCTGATTGATGAGGTTGACCTCCTACTACACACCGCCGCGTTGACTCGCTTGATGCAGCTCCTACATGATCGAGCTAAAGAAAAATCGCTCCAGATAATCTTCACAACCCACAGAGAGGCGATTCTTGACCTCACGAAGATTGCCAGCATCAAACACCTACACACGGTCAAAAATCAGAACAAGACGTATTGCTTCTCAAATACGAAGCCTGAGGCACTCCACCGACTGACCGGGGAACGGGATCGGCCGCTTGAGGTTTTTGTCGAAGACGAAATGACCTTGACAATCGTGGAACACGAGCTTTTTTCGCTGGGAATGAAGCGCTATGCAAACATAACATCCTATGGCGCGGCGACAAACTGCTTCACCCTCGCTGCTGGATTGATGCTGTCCGGAGCACACAGCGTCGAATCTCAGCTGTTCTTGCTGGACGGTGATGTTTATGCAAGCGAACACCAGCGACGGGAACGTGTCAACGCGGTTCTAACTGGAACCGAAACCAGCGCGTCGGAGCGCCGTGAGCGTTGCCTCGAAGGCATCAGAAAACTTATCCCGGCGAATGATGCAGCTGCGGCGCCGGAGACGCAGCTGCATTGGATGATCCGTAGTCTGCCACCACAAGATGACATTGAAGGAACTGAGATCATTGAACTCGCACAAGGTATAGAAGCAGTCGATGATACGCACTCCTTCATCGAGCTGATTATTAGCACACTTAACATCAACAGGGCTGCCGGCCTATCGCGCATAGTTGATGTCGCTTCAAGGTCGCCGCATTGGCAACTCTATGTGTCGGAACTACGGGAATGGCTGGAGCTTAGGCAAGCCAGTGTTATCGAATCAGATACCAAGCCCTTGCCAGCAGTAATACCCTCCCCCTCTGCGGAGTAAGCAAAAACGGCTGCGATGGCCTTGCAGCATTCTTCACCAGCTCTGCTCCAAACACCGATCTACAAGTTGCCGCATCGCCTCGCCCAGCGAGATCCCCGCCGTTCGGGCATCCCGCACCAGGCCCTGGGCCACCTCTTCAGACACCTTCGGGTCCGGCAAAATCGCGCCGTAACGCTTCCCATCCGGCCCATGCTTGGCACGGACTCGGGGCCCGAACGGCTGCCGGATGTCGGCATGGGTGGCCACCAGGGCAGCCAATGCACTGCTGGCCGTGAGCCCCTGCTGGCGAGCGAGAGCCCGGAATGCGGCCGCCTTGGCCGGGGCAATGCGAACCGTGGGCAGCCGGCGCGGGGCCGGCTGCTTGGGTCGGATGGCGTAGGGGTTACGAACCACGAGCGATCTCCTGCAAAACGCTATTGCTCCTCTTTTTTAAATCTTCTTTGTGGAGCTTGAGAAGCTCTCGCATATCTAGGACATGCGCATCGCTTTCAATCAGAACGTTGGATGCATCGACGTAGATCAGCTCTTTCTTCGGTCCAGACAACCGGCGCGGGGCCGGTTGCTTGGATTGGATGGCATAGAGCTTAGGCATCTTCATCCTCGCCCTCCTGTCCGTAGGCCCAAACAAAACGCGTTTCATCCACGATGCGCATGTTGCGCCAGCCCAGTTTCTGCTCCAGATCTTCCATGCCGGCTTCGGCTTCGGCGAGTGTCGAGTATTCCGCGTTGTCGATGGGCTCCCAGTTGCTGCTCCAGCTGTTGGTGGAGTAGTCAGCTTCGATGGTGAAAGTGTTTTTTTGCATGGCGGTTACCTTTTTGGCTTTTTCGGTCAGCGGTATTGCTTTCCTATAAATCCAGGTTACGACAGGCCCTGAAAATGTAAACTCAAAAACAACACATTTATTTGACTAAAGTGTAGAACTGACGGGCAACCGCAGAAAACACAAAAACCCTGAAACGCCTCACGTTTCCAGCCAAGCACCGGGCCCGGCGGAAGCCGAGGCCCCACCCGCCTTTCCCCAACACGCTTTTGCTCTAGCCGCTTTTGCCGTCGCTCTTTCCACCCGCCGCCAGCCATAAAAAAGGCGGCCGATGGCCGCCTGTCTTTCACTACCACCCCAGGGATGGCGTAGGACCTGCTCATAGCTCTGCCATGATTTCCTTGTGATCCAACGCCTCGGAAACCTCGGCCAGGGTGGCATACCCGCAAAGACTGTCTTGGTATTTCCCGTCCGAAAGCTCCCACCGCAGCATGGCTTCGCAGTTGTTGGCGGCTTCCATTTTGACGTGGAGCCCAGCTTCTGAGAGTCGCAGCCCCAAACGGGCGGCGCGGTTTTCGAGGGTTTGGCGGCGAGGGGTTTTCATGATGAATCCTTGTTTGGTTTTCAGGTCAGCGGTATTGCCTCCCTACAAATCCAGGCTACGACAGAGCGTAAAAATGTAAACCCGAAAACAACACATTTATTTGACTAAAGTGCAGAAGTGACGGGCAACCGCAAAAGACACGAAAACCCTGAAACGCCTCACACTTCCAGCCAAGCACCGGGCTCGGCGGAAGCCGAGGCCCCACCCGCCTTTTCCCCATGCCGCTTTTGCTTTGAGCCGCTTTTGCCGTTGCTCTTTCCACCCGCCGCCAGCCATAAAAAAGGCGGCCCATGGCCGCCTGTCGTTCACTACCAACCCAGGGCTACCGTTGTTTCCTCGCCCGCCCCACAATCGCCTTCCGGACCTGTTTCCGCACCGGATCCAGGTCGTCGGTCGCCGTCGCCACCACCAAGCGCCGCTTGCTCCTTTTTAGTTCCTGGCAGGCCCAGGACGCCAAGGCGATGATCGCAGTGGTGATCACCGGGCTCTCTTCTCCCGTCAAATCCTGGAGCTGATCGCGGAGCTTGGGCGGCACGGTCACCATCGTTCTCTCGGTCCTGACGCCCTGGGCGTCTCGATAGTCAAACATCTGGCTACCACGCCCCACTTCGAGATACACCTTCTTCCCCGACCGGATAAAGGGCTGCTCTTCGCTGTAGTCGAAATAGGTCTTGCGCCCAGGCGCGTCCCCTGCAGCCACCATCAGCTCTGCCAGCTGCTCCTCGGAAAACTGGTCCAGATCAATGAGCGGCGCATACGTGCGTTGCGGCTTGGCGTGGACCACTTTCGCGGCTTTGGACAGGTCTTTGCGGGCTTTGGCAACGGCGTTCTTGGCGGGGGTCTTCTTGGCAGCCATGAGGTCCGGCAGGGGCAGCATTGGGAGCTCCATCATGCCTGCCACCGGCCCGGGTTGGCCAATCTTTTTTGGATAGCCTGACCTACCCGCAAAATGTCTTCTCGGGCCTTGTCCACCCCAGCTCCTCGCATGGAGAACACGGTTTCCCCCAGTTCGTAATAGCTGGCCAGTGCTGCGCGTTCGGGAATGACGATGGCGCCTGCCAGGCTGGGATCTTCCAGCCGGCGGCGGTGCTCCGCCCGCTTGAGGTTGACTCGGTTGGCGACCGGCAGGAAGGGCTTGCCCTGTCGTCGCAGGGTTTCAATCGTCCGCAAATAGACCACAAACGATCCACCATCGAGCAACGTGGGAACTAGATAGAGGTCCGCGTCCGGCAGCTGGTCTTTCACTGGGGCGCTGGGCGGCAGGTCTTGAATCTCCAGGTCGAAGCCTGAGGATGAGGCACGGCTCACGGTAAACGGGGTCTCCCCGTCGCTCATCGCAGACCAAGCGACCGAACCACATTGAGGGTCACGGTCGTTGACGAGCACACGGGATTGGCCGGCAAACGCGGCGGCGAGGTTGAGCGAAAGCGTGGTGCGCCCCACGCCCCCCTTGAAGCAGCAGACAACGAGACGCATCAGATGGGATCCTTTTATGGGTAGGTCGTGCAACACACTACGATGCAAACCTAATCCCGCAAGAGCCATGCAGCTAGGGGGTTTCAGCGGTGCAGACGTCTTAGGTTCAGCTCCCCGGGGCCCGGCGGGAGCCGTGGCCCACCCTACCGTGGTTTCCACCCCGCTTTTCGGCGGCGAGCAGCCGCCGGCCTGGGCGTCAGGCCATGGCTTTGTGGTTGCGACGGAGGTGGGCGTAGGCGGGATGAGGGCGATGAAGCGCGGTATTGGACCATTTGCCTGCCCGTTGGCGTCCAAACCATGCCTGCATCGCCGGGCAAAGAACGCCCCCGCAGACCTCCGCCAGCGTTCGGCCTTGGTCCACCCGTCGCCGCTCCAGCTTCCCGTTGTGCCCCCGTCGCACCACGAACCGCTCCCCGATCTGAACCAGCGGATTGGCCCCGGCGTCCATAAGCACCTCAATCATCGCCGCATAACGCGTCGCCAGGACCGGGTCCGACTGGATGGCCTTGGAATACATGAGGGAGGCGACGGCCAACGCGGTGATACCAGGATCGCCGGCCACGCCAGCGTCCAGGTCGGGCGTCCCCTTGAGTGTGTGGAGCCACCCATAGAAGGCCAGCGGGTCGTTGGTTTGGATGGCCCTGATGAGGCTTTCAGTCCCGGCACTCATTGCCCACCTCCCAGAACCCCGATGAGCACCAGGGCCACCAACGCGTAGAACGGCACCAGCACGATGCTCCACCACTGCCGGGATGCTTCCTGGGCCTTGCTGCCCAGTCGAACAGGAGCTGACACGCGATAGAGGCGCACCAGGGCGCGCCCGGCGGAGATGGGGTTGGCGACCAGGTCCCGGTAGAACACCGCGGTGCCCAGGAGACCGACAAACAGCAGGGCCATGTTCAAGAGGCTCATGCGAAGCGCTCCTCTTCCTTCTTCCAACGCCGCTCATGGCGGGCGCGGGTGGCCAAGCGCTGGATCCTGCGGTGCTTGTCGGCCAGCTGATTGAAGCCATTGGTGCCGTCCAGGAACCGCGCGGCCGTGTGGAGTTGGAAATGCGCCAGGTCAGTGCTGGCAGGCTCGACGGGATGAATCTTCATGTCTTCACTCTCTTTTTGTGGGTAGGTCGGTTTACCCATTAAACCGCTCCTACACCACGATCCAACCACATCGCCAACCGATGTCAACCCATTGATTCAAAACATTTTTGACTAAAATAAGGAACTGCTCTCAGGGCTTGTCAAAACGCGGTTGTGTCGCATGCTGAAATGCATGACACCGCAAGCCCGCCCTCGCCGTCGTTCTCCTGCCCCAGGCTTTGGCCTGGTCGAGTTGCTGCTCGCATTGGGGGTTGCCACGGCGATGGGGGCCGCCGCGTTTTGGGTCTACCCCCGCGTCACCACCCGGGTCAACGTGGCCTCGGACGTCGAGAACGTTCGGGACCTGGCCAGCCGCGTTGATCGGTCTCATGGCGTCATCGGCACGTTCCGCGGCGTCAGCACGTTGAACGTCCTTGAGGATGGGCTCGCTCCCACCGACTTCCGCCAAGCCAGCGCAGCGACCATGAGCAACGCGTGGGGTGGTGCAGTGACTGTGTCCCCGGCCACGGTGCGCTTGGCGGGGGATGCCTTCTCCGTGGGGCTGTCCGGGCTTCCTGCGCGGGCCTGCGTGCCGTTCGTCTCCGCCCTTGCGGGCGACGCGAACGTGCGGGACGTGATCGTGGGCAACACCAGTGTTTTGTTGGGCAAAGGCGGAACCTTGGACATCCCCGGGCTGGGATTGGCGTGCGGGGCCGATGGGGCCGTGGTCGACGTCGTCTATTACTCAGGCCTGGTCGCCGGGCCGTCGGTGGCCGTGGTGCCCACGCTTCCCACTCCCTCCACGCCCGCGTTCCCGGCCCCTTCAACGCCAACCCCGGCTGGGCCCGTATCCACCGCTCCCAGCGTGCCCGATGCAGTGCCGGGCGTTCCTGGGAGCGTGTCGCCAAGCCCTGGGGTTGCTCCTTCCCCGGCGGTTCCGCCGCTTCCTGTTGCGCCCAGCGTTCCGGTGCCTCAGCCGCTCCCAACGCCGGTCCCCACCCCGGCTCCGCCGGCCTTGGTGCCGTGCCGGCAATCGGAAAGCTCGGCGGCCCGGGCGAGCTGTCCGGCGGGCACGTGGGGCACAGAGACGGTGCGCACGCGCCAGGTCTGCGCTCCCGGCGACGTGGATCCAAACTCAGACGCCGCGTGGGAGCATCCCGAGGCGTGGGTTCAAGCCCAGACGGTGGCGGCCGTGACGACGAGGGATTGCCAGGCCTGCCCGTGGAGCACCCGTGAGGAACGCGATCAATGGCTCCCCACGTCGCAAGCCTGCCCGTCGGGTCAAACCGGCACGCACACCTGGGAACGGCAGCAGGTGCGGTCGAGGGACGTGTTTACCCACTGCCCGTTTGGCACCACCGCTCTGCCCGGCCCCACTTATGGCGGCTGGTCCAACTGGGTGGATACAGGGGCGCGTCGCAACGAGGTCAACACATGCAAGCCCACGGCTGCTCGCTGCAGCGATGGGAGCTTGCAGGTTGTGGCGTGGCACACGGCCGATGGGCAGGACGTGCCGCCCCCCTCGGGTTCGAGTGGCATTTCTTACTGGTATCCCGATGCGGTGGTGCGCCTGACGCCAGCGGAGAAAGCAAAGCTGGACTGGGCCATCGCCAACGTGCCCATCCAACGGGTGGAGACGCCCGCACCGATGCCCGGCAACTGGCCCGCCAACGTGAGCGAGTCGGCTTTTTACGAAGAGCAATGCAACACGCTTTCGGACGCGGGGAACATCCGTTATGCCTACTCCTACGATTTTGAATGTGTCTCCAACATGGGCATGCATTACTGCGACTACAACTGGACCAGCGGCGGCACCTCTTTGGCCGTGTGCCGGCAAGCGTGCGCGTCCGATTTGGTGGGCAAGACCAACAATCCGTATCGTTGGGAGTGGCCTGCATCCTCGGTTGTGGCTTCGACGCCCTACACCACCTGCACGGGCCAGGCTGGATGCACGCCCAACGGTGGGTTTGGCACCCAGCAAGGCCTGCCGGCGTGCAACGAGCACAACGTGGGCGAGACCTTCGCGTTCAACTGGTATCGCCAGTTCTACAACCCCGTGCGGGTGGACTACCAGACGCTGACGCTGACGTGCAGAGGACCCACCGCGTGACGGTGCATCGAAGCGAACACGGACGCATGGGTGACTTCACGCGGCCGCCCGCGAATGAAGCGCCTAGAAGTTCCGTTGCTTGCAATGACCTAGACTGAAGGCCGTAGAGCCACCAGAGCACATGCATGGAAGATATCGTCTCGGATCAGAACCACCCCAACCAGTGGTTTGCAAGAGCAGCAGGCCTGAGAGCCGGTGCCGCCTGCATTTGGCTGTCCATCAGGGGAAGCGCAGAAGAGACAAGAGAGCTGCTGGGAGAGCCCGTCGGATTCTCTATGGCTCTGGCGGCTCGCCCCTCCTACCACTTGCTCTGCGGCTTGGCGATAGAAGTCCTCTTGAAGGCCATTCTGGTCAGCCGCGGCAAGAAGCCCGCTAACACGCACGACAGCGTGCTCCTTGCCAACGAGGCGGGCCTAGCCACCTCCCAAACCGACGTTGAGCTTCTGAAGTTCTACGCCTCTACGGTTGTTTGGGCGGCCAAGTATCCGACGAGTCGGAAGGGCGAGACTGAGATGATCTCCTATTGGGAGAACGCGGGTGATGTCCTCACAACCAGCGAGCCCGTGCCCTCCAGTCATTGGATAAGAAAGATCGGGTCCAGTGGAAGAACGGATTGGCCTTCTTTTGCCGCGATGTATTCACGGATCGCGGCCTTGCGACAGGCATGACAAGGCCGTCGAACCTAGTAGCGCCATGGACCAGCCATAGACTAGGCGAACTGCCAACCTACGCGGGCGATGGCGCGTTGATGGCGATCACTTCAGAGATGTCGACGGAGCCTCGATTGACCAACACCAGCTTCCTGTCGGTTGCCGAGTCAGGCTCTTCGGAGCCGTGCTGGATTGGATACCAGTTGTTCAGGCGCTCAACGTAAGCGACAACGTTGGTGTGTATGCGGTTATGAGTGAAGGACATTTCAGGATGCCGAATGTCCTTCCCTTCCTCCCTGATGAGATGAAGGACAAGGAACATGCACAGAACCTGCGAAACGCTGCTTCGGTAGCCCTCAAAGCTCTGAGCATCGGAAAGGGACTGCCTGCCCCCAGCACTCGCCATGCTGAAGTAGTATTGCTCGTTCTCGTAATAGATGAAGTAGGGCTCTTGGCTGGGATGATGAACCATCACCTCAATAGCCTGCCCTCCCATCCAGTCCTTCGGACGGCTTTTTAGTGCCTCCGAGGTCATCACAATCTTTCCTGCTTGAGTGATGAGGAGCACAGAGGCGCCCAGCCGAGCAAGGGCTTCATCGACTTGCTTCTGAGCCTGATCCATTTGAGATTCGCGCTTCTTGAATATTCCGAACACAACACATTCCTTGTGAGTTACGCAGACACCGGCGACTCGCGTTCCGCATCAGCCGGGTGCCTGCATTGTCGCACCTAAGACGTCGTTTAGCCTGCATCGGAACCTAGACGCCCGCAGGCCCCTTGAACGAATCGAACGCTACTTCCCCTTGGGACCCAAGAGCGAGGCAGTGCAATAGGCGGCAGCGTTGGCAACGACGTAGTCCCTGCCCGACGGCTTTTTGAGATCCCAGCCTTCTTCAACCAGCCCCCGGACATGCGCAGCAGCCACAAAAATCTCGGCAGTCGTGGGGGTGAGCTGCGCTCGGTGCTCCGGCGAACGGCTCTGGTCTTCGGCCATCGTCCTGCTGATGTCAGTCGCGAACGCCATCCAACGGGAAGAGTCATTGGGCAAAACGGCTGCCGCCGCCATGACGTAGCTTGCTGCGGCCGAGCACCGGGCAACGTCGTTCACAACGCTCTGCGATGGCAAGAAGTCCATCCTGCTGTCTTCCGCCGAAGCACAGAAGGCAAGCGCAAGTGGGAATACGGCCAACAATGGGAGAGGCATCTTCACTCTGATCGACCTTGCCCTGGCGAGCCAGTGCATTGATAGACAACCGATACACGGCGGCTACCGCAGTTGCCAAACCCCCGGCGCGACAGGCACTGAGTCTCCTGAGAGCCGAAGGACTCAGCACCGCTGTAGCCCCATGCTTTGCAGCGTTGCGCCGCCATGCTCTCAGCCTTTTCTCCGTCTACGGAGACTCGCTGAAACTCATTGCTCTCGTAAGAGAGAGTGATGGTTCCGTCCGCTCGGCTAGCACCGGTGACGAGCATTTCCTTGTGCGTCGCGCAGCCAGCAAGCATGAGAGTAGCGACGCAAAGCAGCGCTGGTGTTTTCCCTAACATTCACTCCCCCTGTCATCCAACGTGAAAAAAGACGCCTACCCCTGCTGATCAGCGGCAGCCATGTTAAGTTTAAGCCATGCCCCGACGGTCAGGGAATCTCGCTGGCGAACGAGCCTCTCTTGGTCGAGTTGTCGATTCACATGGGGAGGGGGATATGAAGGGCACGGTTCGGAGCAGACCTCTCATCCGACTAAGGATGAGAGGTCCATGCGCTGGTTCATCAGGCGTCCGGCAGGGCCGTCCTATCCCACGCCCGCTTGAACCACCCGAACACCACGGCCAGCACGCCGATCAAAAGCACGCCCCAGAGCCAAGCCAAGTAAAACGCTGCGGTAGCGATCTCCCCAAACTGGGGATGATCGGCATATTTGAAGCCCAGAACGGCAGCCGCCACCACCGCCACCACGCCCAACCCGCCCCCGAGCAGTGCCCCTTTCAGGAAGCCGTGCTTCCGGAAATACGGGATCCGCCCCGTGCGGACGTGCCAGTCCCAGAGCCGCTGAGCCCGGATGTGGAGCGCCAGGCAAAATGCCAAAAACGCGAAGACGAGCGCACCGGGCACACAACAGACCACGCCGATGAAGAAGTCGCGCTTCATCACCTCCAGGCCGGCCGCCAGCCCAACCAAGCCCAACGGAGCCAAGATGACGCCAGGGAGGATCAGCGCGGACGGGCCCGGCGGCGCATACACAACTTGCTGCGACGGATAGCGGTTCATATGGTCCTCCCCTGTTGGATGGCTGCACGCTTGATCGGGACCGGCGTGCAGTCAAGCGGCGGACTGCGGCCCGTTTAGCCCGCAGACGTCCCTTCGTCGGTCACTTCGACCACTTGCCAACCTTCGCCTTGCGGGCGGAACAGGGCCCGCAGCTTCGGCTTGAGGGTGCTCGGCTCATCCTTGGTGGGCTGGCCGCCGATGTAACCCAGGGCCTTTACCGACCCGCCCACCATGCATTCTTGATCCCCATTGGGCTTCTTCTCGCAGTCGAGATCCAAGCCGCCCGCGTCGGTCACTTCAAACCGCCAAGAGCGCTGGAGGGTTGCCTGCCTCCCCTGCTCGGTGAAAAAGCCTTCCACGACCTTCACCCCGTCCTCCTTCGTGGGGCCCTTGTCGCCAGAGCAGGCCGTCAGGGTCAAAAGTGCCGCTGCTGCGGCCACGATCAGTGCGTGCTTCATGTCATGCGTCCTTGTCTTTGGAAGGGGTGATGCCGATGATCTGGTTCTTGTAGCCGATCTCGAGGCGGTCGATTTGGAGAACGATGTCGGGCAGGCCGTTGGGCTTCAACCTGCCCTCCACGACCTTGAAAAAGATTCGGTCTCCCGTGGCGTCGCGCCCCACCCGTCGCAGCTCGGCCGCGTCTTCCGGCTTCAATCGCAACGCGGCGTGGTAGCGCCCGCCGTGCTCGACCCCGACCACCGCACTGCCCTTGCCTAACGGCGAAGGGCCGATAACGGCCGTCGGAAGAAAGTCAGGCGAGCGGGGATACCAGTCGTGGTTCATGACCAGCACGTAGGCGTGGAGAATGTTGGTGCTGGGGTCGATCTCCACGTCGATGTAGGGCCGCAGGTAGAACGCGTCGGTGGAGGCGATCTGCCGCGCCTTGGCCTCAAACGCAGAGGCCGGGTGGCCCTGCAGGCCGACGCGTTTGAACTGGTGCCCCCATGATCCGATGCAATGGGTTCGCATGGCGGGCGTCATGGCCTTGCCTGCCTTGGCCTCGGCGAAGAGGCCTTCTTCGCACATCTTGTGACCACCCGACGCGGTGGCCGCCAAGCCCCACCGGATCCGGGTGTAGCCGTCGAG
This sequence comes from Stenotrophomonas sp. Sm6012, assembly GCF_030985895.1. Lineage (NCBI taxonomy): Bacteria > Pseudomonadati > Pseudomonadota > Gammaproteobacteria > Lysobacterales > Lysobacteraceae > Stenotrophomonas > Stenotrophomonas sp. Sm6012. Next base: position 13,232 of record NZ_JAPTFX010000107.1, read on the forward strand.
CACCGGAGGGTCGCCGTCGTCCCAGTAAGTGCCTGCCGGCTCCAGGTAACGCTTGGTCGCCGGGGCCGAGGCGGCGTCCTTGCCCGCCTGCATCAACCCCTTGCCAATCCTTCCCAAAATGCCGTCCTGGGCGGTGGCCGTCCCGCTGGCCAACGCCAGGCACACGGCCACGGCTGCAATCGCTTGCTTCATGCATCCCCCTGATCCCGGCCACCATGGCCTTATTTGCCATTTTGGCAAATGCGGTGCAGCATGGGAAGCGGCAGACTTGGGGATTGTTCCCGGTTCGTGATCGCCCATGCCTGCCCCTCTCGCCCCAGCTCACACGTTTGGCCGCCGCTTGCGCGAGGCCCGGCTGGCCAAGGGCCTGACGCAAGCACAGTTGGGGGCCGTGCTTGGGTTGGACGAGGAAAACTCCGCCGCTCCCAGGGTTTCTCGTTACGAGAGAGGAGATCGCGTGCCGGATCCTGCAACGATGGAAAAGCTGGCCCAAGCACTTGGCATGCCGGTCGCCTATTTCCATGCCACAAATGATCTAGTGGCAGAGACGTTGCTGGTGATGTCGCGGCTTGAACCCGAACAGCAGCGAGAGCTGCTGACGAAGGTGAGGGATTACGCCCAGAGCCGTGGCGTGGCCATCCTCCCGAGTAGCGACAACGATCTCAGGGAAGAGAAGACATGCTGAAACGACTTCGACGCTGGTGGCTGCAGCGGGATGCGCCAAGCCCGATGGCACCGGAGCAGTTGCAGGCGCTGATGGACATCAACCTTCTGGAAATCCAGTTGGCCGCGTTGGACGCCCTCAGGCCCTCGACGCCAGCCGCGGAGGCGACCAGGCTGCGATCCCATGCTTGGCTCGCGTCGGTCCGTGGCCAAGGCCCGGTCGGGACGCCGAACTGGAGCGAACTGCGGGCAGAAGCGCGAGCACTGAACCGTGATCTGGCGGCCGCCCTGGCTGCCGCGCACGTCGCTGCGCCTTCAGAGACGTGAGACGAGCCTATCGCTGAAGCGCTCCCCTTCCTACGACGATCACCGACTTGCCTCCCAATGTGAACAGGTCATTGTTCAGATCGCTGCTGGACAGAGGGGAATGGAAATCGGCCCCCTCGTGGAACGCCTGAAGCAGCTGCTGCCTGGCAGCAATATCCCGGCGCGCCGTCCATGCGAGGCGAACGAGCTCGGATGGTGGCCAGGGCGGAGGGATCATCAGAACTCGTAACCGTCCGGCACGCCCGAGGGGATGCCCTGCATGGGGCCCGAGTAGCCCACCTGCTGAACCAGGTTCTGGGCGGTTTGCGACATGCGATCCAGGCGTTCCGGGACTTGGTCCAGGGCGAACAGAACCATGCCAAAAAGGGCGATGTTGAGCAGTTTGTTGAAAAGTTTTCGCACGAGCGGGGTCCTCCGTTGTTGTCAGGGATTCGAGTTTCAAAAAAGGTGGTGGTGTTGGGCGATGCCGAACAAGCAAAGCGCCCAGGTGGCCGCAATCGTTGGAGGAGCCAGGCAAAGCGGCACGCCGAGGGCGATGTCCGACAGCTTGGCCTTGGGGTCGGTGACCATCTCCCATCCCAGCTTGGCCGCCCCCATCCCCGACATGGCGTCGAACAGGAATCGCAGGAGCGCTGAGGTGGTGGCGACGGAGGACCGGGCGGGCGCTTGGGTTTGGCTGCGGGTATTCATCAGAGCGCATCCAGTCGATCAGCAATGGCCAATCCGGCGACCAATCCAGCCAAGAGGCAAAAAGCAAAGAACGTCAACATGGGGTTTCCTTTGGTTAAAGAGCATCGGCGCCCTTCTCTGATCTCAAGGTAAAAGAAAACCAACTTTTCGCAATAGATTAACCCTACATTTTTCTGACTAAAAAACAAAAATGATGAGCAGACGCAGAAAATACAAAAACCTTGAAACACCTCACATTCCCAGCTCCGCGTCGGGCCCGGCGGAAGCCGAGGCCCCACCTGCCCTTTCCCCAATGCGCTTTTGCTCTAGCCGCTTTTGACGTTGCCTTTTTCTCCAACAGTCCCTTGCAGGCACAAAAAAGGCGACCAATCAGCCGCCCTTCCCGATTTCCATCCTTTTAAAACCGCGCCCGTAGCCGCTGGTTGGCGTGAGTTTGCTCCACCTGCCCACGGGCTTTCATGGCCGCGGCTACTTCACGCTGAGCGTCAGCGGCAAAGCCTCCAGCTGGTGGTTTCCAAGCGTCGGCACGCGGAAGCAGGGATTCCAGGAGTGTCTTGCGAATGTGAGAACGGATGAGCCCAGCGGTTGCTGTGTGCCCAGACCTATCTGCGGCTTGCTCAGGAGTTTCCTTCCAACATGCCTCACTTACATCTTCGCCAGCGTAGCTCCAAACCCTGCATGCCATAGCGGGATCCGCCCCATGTTCCAACAGCACTTGGCAAACAGCAGAATGGCCTCCGGCAGCGGCCAGCAGCAACGGCGTTGCCTCTGGACTCCCGAGAGGTCCAATCGCAAAGTGATCTGGCGCGCCGATGTAACCCACTTCTTCGCGACGGTCCACGCTGGGGATCGGCCCCTCAAACTTCTGCTGAGTGCTCTCGTTTGGATCTGCCCCATACTCCAACAATACTGCGCAGATGTCTTGTTGACCTCGCTTCGCAGCCAAAGCCAAGGGGGTAGAGCATGCCCCTTGGTCAAAATCCGTCAGGTTGGGATCGGCGCCATGCTCAAGGAAAAGCCGGACAACAGACAGGTTCCCTTCCCCTATAGCCATCGTGAGCGGGCTCGACCAGCCCCTAGCCATCTTACGTTCGCAATCATCTGGATGAAGCCCGTGCTCCATCAGGACCTTGCAAGCCGCCAATGCGGCTTCAGGGGGAATGGAGTCAATGTAATCGTGGGAAAACATCTGCTGCAAAAAGTTCCTTTGTTGATTATCTCGCGATGCTGGATCACCGCCTTCGGCAATAAAGGATCTGAAGTTGGCCTCGATTTCAGCGGGGGTGAACTGGTCGATGCTTGTATTGGCTATGCCCATGGTGGAAACCCCATTGTTTTCAGGTCAGCGGTATTGCCTCCCTACAAAGCCAGGTTACGACAGGCCCGAAAAATGTAAACCCGAAAACAATACATTTATTTGACTAAAGTGTAGAACTGACGAGCAACCGCAGAAAACACGAAACCCTGAAATGCCTCACATTTCCCGCCCTGCGCTGGGGCCGGCGGAAGCC
>NZ_JAPTFX010000108.1:0-16393 GCF_030985895.1 Stenotrophomonas sp. Sm6012
ACGAAGGCCTGCGCTTCGCCATCCGCGAAGGCGGCCGTACCGTCGGCGCCGGCGTGGTCTCGAAGATCATCGAGTAAGCCTGCAGTACCGGTGGTTGCATAGCGCCGCCGGTTACGCGAATGGCGGGCCGGGAACCTCGGTCCGCCTTCGCCGTCTAAGGGAAGGCAAGTTTTAAACGTACGCCAGTAGCTCAATTGGCAGAGCAGCGGTCTCCAAAACCGCAGGTTGGGGGTTCGAGTCCCTCCTGGCGTGCCATCTGCCCACCTTATCCAGCGGCCTGGGCCGCTAAAGCAGACACAGCCGGATGAATAGCAAGATCGAACACTCCAAGGACAACTCCGCCCACGGTGGAGATATCGTCAAGTATGTCGCCGCATCGCTGCTGGTGCTGGCCGGTCTGTTCGTCTGGTTCTGGTTCTCCGCCGACTCCGGTCGCGCCGCCCAGCTGGGTGCGTGGGCGGGTCAGCTGCGTGCGTTGGCGGTCGTGGTCGGTCTGGTTGGCGGTATCGGCGTGTTCATGCTGACCGGCAAGGGGCGCGACACCCGCGAATTCCTCTCCGAGTCGCGCTTCGAACTGCGCAAGGTGGTCTGGCCGACGCGCCAGGAAGCCATCCGCATGACGTGGGTCGTGATCGTCGTGGTGCTCATCCTCAGCCTGCTGCTGGGTGGCTTCGACTTCCTGATCCAGAAACTGACTCAGTGGTTCCTGAGCCGCTAAGGAGAATTGCATGAAGCGTTGGTACGTCGTTCACGCCTATTCGGGCTTCGAGAAGTCGGTGGCGCAGGCCCTGCGCGATCGCATCGTCCGTGACGGCATGGAAGAGCGCTTCGGCGACGTCCTGGTCCCGACCGAAGAAGTGGTCGAGATGCGCGCTGGCCAGAAGCGCCGTTCCGAGCGCAAGTTCTTCCCGGGTTACGTGCTGGTCCAGATCGAGACCCACGAAGAAGCCGGCATTCCGCGCATCGACAACGAAAGCTGGCATCTGGTCAAGGAAACCCCGCGCGTGATGGGCTTCATCGGCGGTACCGCCGATCGTCCGTTGCCGATCGCCGATTCCGAGGCCGAAGCCATCCTGAACCGCGTTCAGGAAGGTGTCGAGAAGCCGCGTCCGAAGGTGCTGTTCGAGCCGGGCCAGATGGTCCGCGTTACCGATGGCCCGTTCAACGATTTCAATGGCGTCGTCGAAGAAGTCAACTACGAGAAGAGCCGTCTGCGCGTCTCGGTGCTGATCTTCGGTCGTGCCACCCCGGTCGAGCTCGAGTTCGGCCAGGTCGAGAAGGCCGTCTGACCTGATATGTAGAGTCGAGCCTGCTCGACTTTCCGTTCAGTCGAGCAAGCTCGACTCTACAGATGGAAACCGGGCTTGGCCCGGTTTCTTTCGTTTACGTGCCGCTTCAGGCATGTGAAGAAAAAACCTGATATAGTGCGCGGCTCCCCGCTGGGAAGCCAGCAGGACGAGGCCACCGCAAGGTGGCCTTCGGCATGATTTCAAAACGCGATGCCGGGACGCGTGATTCCCGGTCCGATGGGGAGCCTGTTGTCGAAAGGCGCTAGCACCCGGAGAGCACTCACATGGCAAAGAAAGTTGTCGGTTACATCAAGCTGCAGGTGAAGGCCGGTCAGGCCAACCCCTCGCCGCCGGTCGGTCCTGCGCTGGGTCAGCGTGGTCTGAACATCATGGAATTCTGCAAGGCGTTCAACGCTGCCACGCAGAAGCTCGAGCCGGGTCTGCCGGTTCCGGTGATCATCACGGCCTACTCGGACCGTACGTTCACCTTCATCACCAAGAGCACCCCGGCTACCACCCTGCTGAAGAAGGCCGCTGGCATCTCGTCGGGCTCCAAGCGCCCGAACACCGAGAAGGTCGGCAAGGTCACCCGTAAGCAGCTGGAAGAGATCGCCAAGGCGAAGGAACCGGATCTGACTGCCGCCGACCTGGACGCCGCCGTGCGTACCATCGCTGGCTCTGCCCGTTCCATGGGCCTCGTGGTGGAGGGTTAATAAGATGGCACAGACCAAGCGTGAGAAGGCCATCAAGGCCGCCGTCGTTCCGGGCAAGGCATACGCCTTCGAGGACGCGATCAACATCCTGAAGAGCGCCACCAAGGCCAAGTTCGTCGAGTCGATCGACGTTGCCGTGCGCCTGGGCGTCGATGCGAAGAAGTCCGACCAGCAGGTCCGTGGCTCCACCGTGCTGCCGGCCGGTACCGGCAAGTCGGTCCGCGTCGCCGTGTTCGCTCCGGCCGGTGCCAAGGCTGACGAAGCCCTGGCCGCTGGCGCCGAAGCCGTCGGTATGGATGACCTGGCCGAGAAGATGCAGGCCGGCGATCTGAACTACGACGTCGTCATCGCGACCCCGGACGCCATGCGCGTTGTCGGTAAGCTGGGCACCGTGCTGGGCCCGCGCGGCCTGATGCCGAACCCGAAGGTCGGCACCGTTTCCCCGAACCCGGGTGAAGCCGTGAAGAACGCCAAGTCGGGTCAGGTCCGTTACCGCACCGACAAGGCCGGCATCATCCACTGCACCATCGGCAAGGCCGACTTCGCCGAAGACGCGCTGAAGTCGAACCTGACCGCGCTGCTGCTGGACCTGATCAAGGCCAAGCCGGCCACCTCGAAGGGCACCTACCTGCAGAAGGTTTCGGTCAGCTCGACGATGGGCCCGGGCGTCACCGTCGACCAGTCGTCGCTGACCCTGAAGTAATTGTTTGAAGCGGTCACGGTGCCCCGGGTGCCGTGACCGTGACATTTGAAGGCATCGCTGGCAGTGCATCGCCCGCGGTAGCCGTCAAAGACCGCAGGCGCGGTCGTGGCAATACCGGCGACGGGCACGGAAGCTCGATCTGGCAAGGAGTCGCCGCCGGAGCAGTCATGAGCGCTTAATCGATTCCCCCGAATCACCCTGCGTAGATGGTGCCCTTCTGGAGTTTTTCTGGTTCACGCATGTCTGGGATTTCCCTGATTGCCTCCAGGTCTGGAACGGCCCACCCCCCGGAACATCATCCCGATGTTCCCGGCGTCCAGGACGGATGCCGCACAGGACCGCACACGGCAGGAGCCGTAAGCGGAGTTCAATAGGAGGAGTGCAATGGCTCTCAATCTGTCCCAGAAGCAAGAAGTAGTCGCCGAGCTGGCAGACGTCGCCGCCAAGGCCCACTCCTTGATCGCAGCCGAATACGCTGGCACCACGGTCGCCCAGATGACCGCGATGCGCAAGCAGGCTCGTGAAACCGGTGTTTTCTTGAAGGTTGTCAAGAACACCCTGGCTTCGCGCGCCGTTGAAGGCACCGAGTTCGCAGTCGCCCAGGACCAGATGGTTGGTCCGCTGCTGTACGCGTTCTCGCTCGAGGAGCCCGGCGCTGCCGGTCGCCTGATCAAGGAAGCCGCCAAGGGCAACGACAAGCTGAAGGCTAAGGTCGTCGCCATCGGTGGCGAAGTGTTCCCGGCAAGCCACGTCGACGTGCTGGCCTCGCTGCCGACCCGCGATCAGGCCCTGGCCATGCTGGCCCGCGTCCTGACCGAGCCGGTCACGATGTTTGCCCGCGCCATCAAGGCCGTTGGCGAGAAGCAGGGTGGTGGCGATGTCGCCGCCGACGCTGCCGAGCCGGCCGCCGAGACCGCCTGAGTTTCGACTTACCGTGGTTCCTGACGGAACCTCAACCCAGAAAATCATCCAAAGGTATTAATCATGTCCCTTACCAACGAACAGATCGTCGACGCCATCGCCGAGAAGTCCCTGATGGAAGTGATGGAGCTGGTCAAGGCCATCGAAGAAAAGTTCGGCGTCTCCGCCGCCGCTCCGGTTGCCGTGGCTGCTGCCGCTGGCCCGGCCGCTGCTGTTGAAGAGCAGACCGAGTTCGTCGTCACCCTGAAGTCGGCCGGCGACAAGAAGGTCGAAGTCATCAAGGCCGTCCGCGCCATCACCGGCCTGGGCCTGAAGGAAGCGAAGGACCTGGCCGAAGCCGGCGGCGTCCTGAAGGACAACGCTTCGAAGGACGAAGCCGAGAAGATGAAGAAGGACCTGGAAGCTGCTGGCGCGACTGTCGAAGTCAAGTAAGCACTTCCTTTGCATCGTCATCGATTCACGGCGATGCAGCCAAGGCTGGGGGCGTAAGCCCCCGGCCTTTGGTCGTTTCATGCAATACAGGTTGTAACTGCGGCAAAAAGCCCAACACGGGCTGCGGTCAGACCCCGGCAGGCCAGCGCACGGCGCGGCAGCGGGGAGTGGTAGCAGACGAGTTGGCAGTTGGAAGTAGCGGGAGAAGGCGTGCTGGTGCCGGCAATACCAGCGACTTCCAACTGACAATTTCAAGTTCCCTTCAGGGTCGTGGACGCACGGCCCGCACAACAAGGTGGAAGACCTCATGACGTCCTATTCGTTCACCGAAAAAAAGCGTATCCGCAAGGATTTCGGCAAGCAGCGCTCGATCCTCGAAGTGCCGTTCCTGCTCGCCATCCAGGTGGATTCCTATCGTGAATTCCTGCAGGAAAACGTCGATCCGGCCAAGCGCACGGACCACGGCCTGCACGCTGCGCTGAAGTCGGTCTTCCCGATCGCCAGCTACAGCGGCAATGCCGCCCTGGAATACGTCGGCTACAAGCTGGGCGAGCCGGTCTTCGACGAGCGCGAGTGCCGCCAGCGCGGCATGAGCTACGGCGCCCCGCTGCGCGTGACCGTGCGCCTGGTGATCTACGACCGCGAGTCGTCGACCAAGGCCATCAAGTACGTGAAGGAGCAGGAGGTCTATCTGGGTGAAATCCCGCTGATGACCGAGAACGGCACCTTCATCGTCAACGGCACCGAGCGCGTCATCGTCTCGCAGCTGCACCGCTCGCCGGGCGTGTTCTTCGACCACGACCGTGGCAAGACCCACAGCTCGGGCAAGCTGCTGTACAGCGCCCGCATCATTCCTTACCGCGGTTCCTGGCTGGACTTCGAGTTCGACCCGAAGGACGCGCTGTTCACCCGTATCGACCGCCGCCGCAAGCTGCCGGTGTCGATCCTGCTGCGCGCGCTTGGCTACAGCAACGAAGAGATGCTGGCCGAGTTCTTCGAGATCAACACCTTCCACATCAACCCGGATGAAGGCGTCCAGCTGGAGCTGGTGCCGGAGCGCCTGCGTGGCGAAACCCTGGGCTTCGACCTCGCCGACGGCGACAAGGTCATCGTGGAAGCCGGCAAGCGCATCACCGCGCGCCACATCAAGCAGCTGGAAGCCTCGGGCATTGCCGCCCTGGCCGTGCCGGACGACTACATCGTCGGCCGCATCCTGTCGCACGACGTGGTCGATGCCTCGACCGGCGAACTGCTGGCCCAGGCCAACGACGAAATCACCGACGAGCAGCTGCAGAGCTTCCGCAAGGCCGGTGTCGATGCCGTGGGCACCCTGTGGGTGAACGACCTGGATCGTGGCCCGTACCTGTCCAACACCCTGCGCATCGACCCGACCAAGACCCAGCTGGAAGCCCTGGTCGAGATCTACCGCATGATGCGTCCGGGCGAACCGCCGACCAAGGATGCCGCGCAGAACCTGTTCCACAACCTGTTCTTCACCTTCGAGCGCTATGACCTGTCCGCGGTCGGCCGCATGAAGTTCAACCGTCGCGTGGGCCGCAAGGAAACCACCGGCGAAGCCGTGCTGTACGACCGCAAGTACTACGGCGAGCGCAACGACGAAGAGTCCAAGCGCCTGGTCGCCGCCCACGGCGACAGCTCCGACATCCTGGACGTGATCAAGGTCCTGACCGAGATCCGCAACGGTCGCGGCGTGGTCGATGACATCGACCACCTGGGCAACCGTCGCGTGCGTTCGGTCGGCGAAATGGCCGAGAACGTGTTCCGCGTGGGCCTGGTCCGCGTCGAGCGCGCGGTCAAGGAGCGCCTGTCGATGGCCGAGTCGGAAGGCCTGACCCCGCAGGAACTGATCAACGCCAAGCCGGTCGCCGCTGCCATCAAGGAGTTCTTCGGCTCCTCGCAGCTGTCGCAGTTCATGGACCAGAACAACCCGCTGTCGGAAGTCACGCACAAGCGTCGCGTCTCGGCCCTGGGCCCGGGCGGCCTGACCCGTGAGCGCGCCGGCTTCGAAGTGCGCGACGTGCACCCGACCCATTACGGCCGCGTCTGCACCATCGAAACGCCGGAAGGCCCGAACATCGGCCTGATCAACTCGCTGGCCGTGTACGCCCGCACCAACCAGTACGGTTTCCTCGAGACCCCGTACCGCAAGGTCGTGGACGGCAAGGTCTATGACGAAGTCGAGTTCCTGTCGGCGATCGAAGAGAACGAGTACGTCATTGCGCAGGCCAACGCGCTGACCAATGCCGACAGCGTGCTGACCGAGCAGTTCGTTCCGTGCCGCTTCCAGGGCGAATCGCTGCTGAAGCCGCCGGCGGAAGTCCACTTCATGGACGTCTCGCCGATGCAGACCGTGTCGATCGCGGCCGCGCTGGTCCCGTTCCTGGAGCACGATGACGCGAACCGTGCACTGATGGGCGCCAACATGCAGCGTCAGGCCGTGCCGACCCTGCGTGCGCAGAAGCCGCTGGTCGGTACCGGCATCGAGCGCGCCGTGGCGCGTGACTCCGGTGTGACCGTGAACGCCCGCCGTGGTGGCGAGATCGTGCAGATCGACGCCGCCCGCATCGTGGTCAAGGTCAACGAGGAAGAGATCGTTGGCGCCACCGACGCAGGCGTGGACATCTACAACCTGGTCAAGTACACCCGTTCGAACCAGAACACCTGCATCAACCAGCGTCCGCTGGTCCAGGTGGGTGACGTCATCGCCCGCGGCGACGTGCTGGCCGATGGTCCGTCCACCGACATCGGCGAACTGGCCCTGGGCCAGAACATGCTGATCGCGTTCATGCCGTGGAACGGCTACAACTTCGAAGACTCCATCCTGCTCTCCGAGCGCGTGGTGGAAGAGGATCGCTACACCACGATCCACATCGAAGAGCTGACCTGCGTTGCGCGTGACACCAAGCTGGGGCCGGAGGAAATCTCCGCCGACATCCCGAACGTCTCCGAGCAGGCGCTGAACCGCCTGGACGAGAGCGGCGTGGTGTACATCGGTGCCGAAGTCCGCGCCGGCGACATCATGGTCGGCAAGGTCACCCCGAAGGGCGAAAGCCAGCTGACCCCGGAAGAGAAGCTGCTGCGCGCGATCTTCGGCGAGAAGGCTTCGGACGTTAAGGACAGCTCGCTGCGCGTTCCGCCGGGCATGGACGGCACCGTCATCGACGTGCAGGTCTTCACCCGCGACGGCATCGAGAAGGACAAGCGCGCCCGTCAGATCGAAGAGTCTGAAATCAAGCGCGTCAAGAAGGACTTCGACGACCAGTTCCGCATCCTGGAAGCCGCCATCTACATGCGTCTGCGTTCGCAGATCGTGGGCAAGGTGGTCAACGGTGGCGCTGGCCTGAAGAAGGGTGACGTCATCAGCGACGCGTTCCTGGACGGCCTGAAGAAGGCTGACTGGTTCGCGCTGCGCATGAAGGACGAGGACGCCTCGGAAGCCATCGAACGCGCGCAGAAGCAGATCCAGGCGCACGAGAAGGAATTCGAGCGTCGCTTCGCCGACAAGCGCGGCAAGATCACCGCCGGTGACGACCTCGCGCCGGGCGTGCTGAAGATGGTCAAGGTGTTCCTGGCCGTGAAGCGCCGCATCCAGCCGGGCGACAAGATGGCAGGCCGCCACGGCAACAAGGGTGTGGTCTCCAACGTGGTGCCGGTCGAGGACATGCCGTACATGGCCTCGGGCGAAACCGTGGACATCGTGCTGAACCCGCTGGGCGTGCCGTCGCGTATGAACATCGGCCAGATCCTGGAAGTGCACCTGGGCTGGGCCGCCAAGGGCCTGGGTCGCAAGATCCAGGCGATGATGGAAGCCCAGGCGGCCGTTGCCGACCTGCGCAAGTTCCTGGACGACATCTACAACCACGACGACACCAACGTGGCCAACCGTGTCGACCTGTCGCAGTTCAGCGACGAGGAGCTGCTGCGCCTGGCCCGCAACCTGACCGACGGCGTGCCGATGGCCACCCCGGTCTTCGACGGCGCCACCGAAGCGGAAATCAAGCGCATGCTGGAACTGGCCGACCTGCCGAGCAGTGGCCAGACCCAGCTGTACGACGGCCGCACCGGTGAAGCCTTCGATCGCCACACCACCGTCGGTTACATGCACTACCTGAAGCTGAACCACCTGGTCGACGACAAGATGCACGCCCGTTCGACCGGTCCGTACTCGCTCGTCACCCAGCAGCCGCTGGGCGGCAAGGCGCAGTTCGGCGGCCAGCGCTTCGGTGAAATGGAAGTCTGGGCGCTGGAAGCCTACGGCGCGGCCTACACCCTGCAGGAAATGCTGACGGTGAAGTCCGATGACGTGCAGGGCCGCAACCAGATGTACAAGAACATCGTCGACGGTGAGCACGAGATGGTCGCGGGCATGCCGGAATCCTTCAACGTGCTCGTGAAGGAAATCCGCTCGCTGGCCATCAACATGGAACTGGAAGACAACTGATCCATGCCGGCGCGGCGGTCCGCCGCCGCGCCGCTGGCAGTCAACTGAAAGCCCATCGACACAGCATTCCTCCTTCTGGAGAACACCATGAAAGACCTGCTCAACCTCTTCAACCAGCAGCGCCAGACGCTGGACTTCGACGCGATCAAGATCGCGCTGGCCTCGCCGGACCTGATCCGCTCGTGGTCCTTCGGCGAAGTGAAGAAGCCGGAAACCATCAACTACCGTACCTTCAAGCCGGAACGTGACGGCCTGTTCTGCGCCGCCATCTTCGGCCCGGTGAAGGACTACGAGTGCCTGTGCGGCAAGTACAAGCGCATGAAGCACCGCGGCGTGGTCTGCGAGAAGTGCGGCACCGAAGTGACCCTGGCCAAGGTGCGCCGCGAGCGCATGGGCCACATCGACCTGGCCTCGCCGGTCGCGCACATCTGGTTCCTGAAGTCGCTGCCGTCGCGCATCGGCCTGATGCTGGACATGACCCTGCGCGACATCGAGCGCGTGCTGTACTTCGAAGCGTACGTGGTGACCGAGCCGGGCCTGACCGCCCTGGAACGCCGCCAGCTGCTGACCGAAGAGCAGTACCTGCAGGCCCGCCAGGAGCACGGTGACGACTTCGACGCCGCGATGGGCGCCGAGGCCGTGTACGAACTGCTGCGCACGATCGACCTGCAGTCGGAAATGACCCGCCTGCGCGAAGAAATCGCCGCCACCGGTTCGGAAACCAAGCTCAAGCGACTGACCAAGCGCATCAAGCTGATCGAAGCCTTCCTGGAATCGGGCAACCGTCCGGAGTGGATGGTCATGACCGTGCTGCCGGTGCTGCCGCCGGACCTGCGTCCGCTGGTTCCGCTGGACGGCGGCCGCTTCGCGACCTCCGACCTGAACGACCTGTACCGCCGCGTCATCAACCGTAACAACCGCCTGCGCCGCCTGCTCGAACTGAGCGCGCCGGACATCATCGTGCGCAATGAAAAGCGCATGCTGCAGGAATCGGTCGATGCGCTGCTGGACAACGGCCGTCGTGGCCGTGCCATCACCGGCACCAACAAGCGCCCGCTGAAGTCGCTGGCCGACATGATCAAGGGCAAGCAGGGTCGCTTCCGCCAGAACCTGCTCGGCAAGCGCGTCGACTACTCGGGCCGTTCGGTCATCGTGGTCGGCCCGTACCTGCGCCTGCACCAGTGCGGCCTGCCGAAGAAGATGGCGCTGGAGCTGTTCAAGCCGTTCGTGTTCGCCAAGCTGCAGCGCCGTGGCCTGGCCACCACCATCAAGGCCGCCAAGAAGCTGGTCGAGCGCGAAGAAGCCGAAGTCTGGGACATCCTGGAAGAGGTCATCCGCGAGCATCCGGTGATGCTGAACCGCGCGCCGACCCTGCACCGCCTGGGCATCCAGGCGTTCGAGCCGGTGCTGATCGAAGGCAAGGCCATCCAGCTGCACCCGCTGGTCTGCACCGCGTTCAACGCCGACTTCGACGGTGACCAGATGGCCGTCCACGTGCCGCTCTCGCTGGAAGCCCAGCTGGAAGCGCGTGCGCTGATGATGTCGACCAACAACATCCTGTCGCCGGCCAACGGCGAGCCGATCATCGTGCCGTCGCAGGACGTCGTGCTGGGTCTGTACTACATGACCCGCTCGCTGGAAAACAAGAAGGGCGAGGGCATGGCCTTCGCAAACATCGCCGAAGTCAAGCGTGCCTACGACAACCGCGTGGTGGAACTGCACGCGCGCGTCAAGGTCCGCATCACCGAGGTGGTGACCGACGAAGACGGCGTGAAGCAGAACAAGACCTCGATCGTGGACACCACGATCGGTCGCGCCCTGCTGGCTGAAATCCTGCCGGAAGGCCTGCCGTTCGCGCTGGCCAACACCGAGCTGACCAAGAAGAACATCAGCCGCCTGATCAACTCCAGCTACCGCCAGCTGGGTCTGAAGGACACGGTCGTGTTCGCCGACAAGCTGATGTACACCGGCTTCGCCTACGCGACCCGCGCCGGCGTGTCGATCGGCATCGACGACATGCTGATCCCGGACGAGAAGAAGGGCATCCTCACCGAGGCTGAAGCCGAAGTGCTGGAAATCCAGGAGCAGTACCAGTCGGGCCTGGTCACCGCCGGCGAGCGCTACAACAAGGTGGTCGACATCTGGTCGCGCACCAACGAGCGCATCGCCAAGGCGATGATGGACACCATCGGTACCGAGAAGGTGGTCAATGCCAAGGGCGAGACCATCGACCAGAAGTCGATGAACTCGCTGTACATCATGGCCGACTCCGGTGCGCGTGGTTCGCAGGCGCAGATCCGTCAGCTGGCCGGCATGCGTGGCCTGATGGCCCGCCCGGACGGCTCGATCATCGAGACGCCCATCAAGGCGAACTTCCGCGAAGGCCTGAACGTGCAGGAGTACTTCAACTCCACCCACGGTGCCCGTAAGGGTCTGGCCGATACCGCACTGAAGACCGCGAACTCGGGTTACCTGACCCGTCGTCTGGTCGACGTCGCGCAGGACGTGGTGATCACCGAGGTGGATTGCGGTACCACCGAAGGCCTGATCATGACCCCGATCGTGGAAGGCGGCGACGTGGTCGAGCCGCTGAAGGATCGCGTGCTGGGTCGCGTGGTGGCCGAGGACGTGTTCCTGCCGGGCAACGACGAAGATCCGATCGTCACCCGCAACACCCTGCTGGACGAGGCCTGGGTCGCCAAGCTGGAAGACGCCGGCGTGCAGAGCATCAAGGTGCGTTCGACGATCTCGTGCGAATCGGCCTTCGGTGTCTGCGGTCGCTGCTACGGCCGCGATCTGGCCCGTGGCCACCTGGTCAACATCGGTGAAGCGGTCGGCGTCATCGCCGCCCAGTCCATCGGTGAGCCGGGCACCCAGCTGACCATGCGTACGTTCCACATCGGTGGTGCGGCGTCGCGAGCTGCTGCGGTCGACAACATCACCGTCAAGACCACCGGCTCGGTCAAGTTCAGCAACCTCAAGTCGGTCGAGCACGCCAACGGCTCGCTGGTGGCGGTGTCGCGCTCGGGCGAAATCTCGGTGCTCGATGCCCACGGCCGTGAGCGCGAGCGTTACAAGCTGCCGTACGGTGCGACCATCACGTCCAAGGACGGTGATGCGATCAAGGCTGGCCAGACCGTGGCCAACTGGGATCCGCATAACCACCCGATCGTGTCGGAAGTGGCCGGCTTCATCCGTTTCATCGACTTCGTCGACGGCATCACCGTCATCGAGAAGACCGACGAGCTGACCGGCCTCGCTTCGCGCGAAATCACCGATCCGAAGCGTCGTGGTACCCAGGCCAAGGACCTGCGCCCGATCGTGCGCATCGTCGACGCCAAGGGCAACGACCTGTCGATCCCGGGCACCGACCTGCCGGCGCAGTACCTGCTGCCGCCGCGTTCGATCGTCAACCTGCAGGACGGCGCCCCGGTGGGCGTGGGCGACGTCGTCGCCAAGATCCCGCAGGAAGCGTCGAAGACCCGCGACATCACCGGTGGTCTGCCGCGCGTGGCCGACCTGTTCGAAGCGCGCAAGCCGAAGGATCCGGCGGTGCTGGCCGAGCGTTCGGGCATCATCAGCTTCGGCAAGGACACCAAGGGCAAGCAGCGCCTGATCATCAAGGACACCGATGGTTCGGAGCACGAAGAGCTGATCCCGAAGTACCGCCAGGTCATCGTGTTCGAAGGCGAGCATGTCACCAAGGGTGAAACCATCGTGGACGGCGAGCCGAGCCCGCAGGACATCCTGCGTCTGCTGGGTGTCGAACCGCTGGCGGCCTACCTGGTGAAGGAAATCCAGGACGTGTACCGCCTGCAGGGCGTGAAGATCAACGACAAGCACATCGAGGTGATCACCCGCCAGATGCTGCGCAAGGTCGAGATCACCGACCAGGGCAGCAGCAAGTTCCTGAACGGCGAGCAGGTGGAGCGCCAGCGCGTTATCGAGGAGAATGCGCGCCTGTCGACCCGCAACGAGCTGCCGGCGCACTTCGATCCGGTCCTGCTGGGTATCACCAAGGCATCGCTGGCGACCGAGTCGTTCATCTCGGCCGCGTCGTTCCAGGAAACCACCCGCGTGCTGACCGAAGCGGCCGTCCGCGGCACTTCGGACAACCTGCGTGGCCTGAAGGAAAACGTCATCGTCGGTCGCCTGATTCCGGCCGGTACCGGCCTGGCGTACCACAGCAACCGCCGCCGCGGCGCTTCCGGTCTCACCGAGTCGGAAATGCAGACCCTGGCCGGTACCCCGGCCGCGGTCGAGGCGCCGGTGGTTGAAGCCGAAGCTGAACAGGCATCGGGCGAAGAATGAGGTATCCGGTCCGGCCGCAAGGCCGGACCACCCCGTCGGTCCATCGATGGGATTGGGAAAGGGCAGGGGAGATCGTCCGCGATCGACCCTGTCAACCTGAACGGGGTACATGGAGGCCCCCCAGTAACGTCCCGGGATCAGGGACGGGCTTGACAGGAGGCGTTTGACTGCTTTCCTGGCAGGTTGCTACAATCGTCTGTCTCAGCAGGCCAAAATTTCGGCCTGCTTTAACATTTCCGCATCTCTGGTCGGATTTTCCGGCCACCAATCAGAAGAACCTACTGATGGCGACGATCAACCAGCTGGTCCGCAAGCCGCGGCAAGCGACCACCTACAAGAGTGCCTCGCCGGCGCTCGACAAGTGCCCGCAGCGCCGTGGCGTCTGCACCCGTGTCTACACCACCACTCCGAAGAAGCCGAACTCGGCTCTGCGCAAGGTTGCCAAGGTCCGCCTGACCAACCAGGAAGAAGTGATTTCCTACATCGGTGGTGAAGGCCACAACCTGCAGGAGCACTCCGTGGTCCTGATCCGCGGCGGTCGCGTCAAGGACCTGCCGGGTGTGCGTTACCACACCGTTCGTGGCTCGCTCGACGCCGCCGGCGTTGCCAAGCGTCGCCAGGCCCGTTCCAAGTACGGCGCCAAGCGTCCGAAGGCATAAGGAGAGACCACTATGTCGCGTAAGGGTAATACTCCGCAGCGTTCCGTCCTGCCCGATCCGAAGCACGGAAGCGAAACCATCGCCCGCTTCATCAACATGGTCATGCAGAGCGGCAAGAAGTCCGTCGCCGAAAAGATCGTGTATGGCGCCATGGACGTGATCACCGAGAAGAACAGCAGCGCCAACGCCATTGAACTGGTGCAGAAGGCTCTGGACAACGTCGCTCCGGCGGTCGAAGTCAAGTCGCGCCGCGTCGGTGGTGCCACCTACCAGGTGCCGGTCGAAGTGCGTTCGTCGCGCAAGATGGCCCTGGCCATGCGCTGGCTGATCGACTCCGCGCGCAAGCGTGGTGAGAACACCATGCCGAAGAAGCTGGCTGCTGAATTGATCGACGCCTCGGAAAACCGTGGCGGCGCCATCAAGAAGCGCGAAGAAACCCACCGCATGGCCGAAGCCAACAAGGCATTCGCCCACTACCGCTGGTGAGTTTGACGGCCTTGTAAAACAGGCAGGGCAGCACCACTTTGGTGCGTGCTGCCTCGCGGTCCCGGAAGGACTGCGCCAATCCGAAGGCCGCCGAAAGGCGGCGTTCGGCCATCCGAAATCCAAGAAATCTGAGAGGCTCCCGTGGCCCGTTCCACTCCCATCGAGCGTTACCGTAACTTCGGCATCATGGCTCACATCGATGCCGGCAAGACCACCACGTCCGAGCGCATCCTGTTCTACACCGGCAAGAGCCACAAGATCGGTGAAGTGCACGACGGCGCCGCCACCATGGACTGGATGGAGCAGGAGCAGGAGCGTGGCATCACGATCCAGTCCGCTGCCACCACCGCGTTCTGGAAGGGCATGGACAAGTCCCTGCCGGAGCACCGCTTCAACATCATCGACACCCCCGGGCACGTCGACTTCACCATCGAAGTGGAGCGCTCGCTGCGCGTGCTCGACGGTGCCGTCTTCGTCCTGTGTGCCGTCGGTGGCGTGCAGCCGCAGTCGGAAACCGTGTGGCGCCAGGCCAACCGCTACAAGGTGCCGCGCATCGCGTTCGTCAACAAGATGGACCGCACCGGTGCCAACTTCTACAAGGTCCGTGACCAGCTGAAGGCCAAGCTCGGCGCCGTCGCCGTGCCGATGCAGCTGCCGATCGGCGCCGAAGACGGCTTCAAGGGCGTCGTCGACCTGCTGAAGATGAAGGCCATCCATTGGGATGAAGCCTCGCAGGGCATGAAGTTCGAGTACGGCGAAATCCCGGCCGACCTGCAGGAAAAGGCTGAAGAAGCCCGCACCTACATGATCGAAACCGCGGCTGAAGCCAGCGAAGAGCTGATGGAAAAGTACCTGGGCGGTGAAGAGCTGGCCGAGGCTGAAATCATCAACGCGCTGCGTACCCGCACCCTGGCCACCGAAATCGTCCCGATGTACTGCGGTTCGGCGTTCAAGAACAAGGGCGTCCAGGCCATGCTGGACGGCGTGATCCAGCTGCTGCCGTCGCCGGTCGATGTGCCGGACGTGACCGGTACCGACGTGGACGATGAAAACGTCGCCATGACCCGCAAGTCCGACGACAAGGCTCCGTTCTCGTCGCTGGCCTTCAAGATCATCACCGATCCGTTCGTCGGCGCGCTGACCTTCTTCCGTGTCTACTCGGGCACCCTGAACGGTGGTGACACCGTCCTGAACTCGGTGAAGGGCAAGAAGGAGCGCATCGGCCGCATCCTGCAGATGCACTCGAACAACCGCGAAGAAATCAAGGAAGTTCTGGCCGGTGACATCGCCGCTGCCGTGGGCCTGAAGGACACCACCACCGGTGACACCCTGTGCTCGATCGACCAGCCGATCATCCTGGAGCGCATGACGTTCCCGGAGCCGGTGATCTCGATGGCCGTCGAACCGAAGACCAAGTCGGACCAGGAAAAGATGGGCCTGGCCCTGGGCCGCCTGGCGCAGGAAGATCCGTCGTTCCGCGTCAAGACCGACGAAGAATCCGGCCAGACCATCATCTCGGGCATGGGCGAGCTGCACCTGGACATCATCGTCGACCGCCTGAAGCGCGAGTTCAACGTTGAAGCCAACGTCGGCGCGCCGCAGGTTGCGTACCGCGAAACCATCACCCTGGCTGACGTCAAGTCGGACTACAAGCACGCCAAGCAGTCCGGTGGTAAGGGTCAGTACGGTCACGTCGTGATCGAGCTGTCGCCGATCACCGCTGAAGACCGTGCCGATGCCAAGATCGCTCCGCTGATCAAGGACGACTTCCTGTTCATCAACGACATCACCGGCGGCGTGATCCCGAAGGAATTCATTCCGTCGGTCGAAAAGGGCCTGCGCGAAACCATCACCAGCGGCCCGCTGGCTGGCTTCCCGGTCGTGGACGTCAAGGTGAAGCTGGTGTTCGGTTCGTACCACGACGTCGACTCCTCGGAAATGGCGTTCAAGCTGGCTTCGTCGATGGCCTTCAAGCAGGGCTTCGCCAAGGCCAAGCCGGTGCTGCTGGAGCCGATCATGAAGGTCGAGATCGTGACCCCGGAGGATTACCAGGGTGACGTGATGGGCGACGTCAGCCGTCGTCGCGGCGTGCTGCAGGGTTCCGACACCACCGGTGACGGCTCCGCTTCGATCATCAACGCGATGATCCCGCTGGGTGAAATGTTCGGCTACGCCACTGCGCTGCGTTCGCAGACCCAGGGCCGCGCCACCTTCACCATGGAATTCGACCACTACGAGCCGGCGCCGAACAACATCGCCGAAGCCGTCATGAAGAAGGGCTGAGCCTCGCTCAGCCTCTCCTGAAAACCACTTACAAAATCAAGGTATAGAACAATGGCAAAGGGTAAGTTCGAGCGCACCAAGCCGCACGTCAACGTCGGCACCATCGGTCACGTCGACCACGGCAAGACCACGCT